>CAJBQQ010000060.1 GCA_903957805.1 uncultured Pseudomonadota bacterium
ATCTGGCGATGAAGGGTCTGATCGAGGCTCTAGATAAGAATGGCTATAAGGAGGGTTCATCACTCGAGGTCGTCAAGACTCATGCACAAGGGGAAATCTCAAATATCCCGATGCTGATCCAGAATTATGACAACCAGAGCCTAGACTTGATTGTGACGCTGTCAACACCTGTCCTGACCGGTGCCAGTTCAATGGCAAAAAATAAATCGGTCGTGTTCACCTATGTCTATGATCCAGTTGCGGCCGGTGCTGGTAAGTCTGCGAATGATCATCTAAAAAACATTACCGGGGTGAGCTCCTTCCCACCGGTCGAGGATACAGTCCGTTTCATTACTCAATTAATCCCCAGAGTAAAATCGGTTGGGACTGTTTATAACAGCTCAGAAGCAAACTCACGGAAAGTGATCGAGGTTGCACGTGTGATATTTAACAGTTCTGGTATTAAGTTAGAAGAGGTCACAATCACATCAAGCAGCGAGATTTTGTTGGCGGCCCAGACGCTATCTCAGCGTGGTGCACAGGCGATCTGGATTACGGGGGACAATACGGTCCTACAGGGGATCGATGCTGTGGTGAAGGCTGCTAATGACTCCCGTCTACCACTCATCATTAATGATCCGGAATTTATCAAGCATGGTGCCATCGCAGCGGTTGGGCTTGGATGGTATGAGGCCGGGTACGCGGGTGGTCTTGTTGCGAGTCGAGTCCTATCGGGTGAGTCTCCTGATAAGATTCCATTCCAAGAGGTCGCTGTAAAGAAGGTGATTCTGAATGATTCAGTCGCTAAGAGACTAGGGATTACATTCCCTAAAAGTTTACTTGAGGGCGCGACCCGCGTCTCGAACTAATCCTCATCCTATGGAAATCTCAAGCCAAAAACGAGGCAATACTATCATCGTGACCACGGTCGGAAGACTGGATGGGTACTGGGCAGGACATCTAACGGATGAACTGGACGAGCTGCTACGTCAGGGTCACCACAGGATCATCATTAACCTTGAAGGGGTACATTATCTGAGCTCGATCGGGCTCAGGGTCCTGGTCTCGTTCAAACAGAAGTTAAAAGAGATTGATGGTTATTTTGGTCTTGAGAACCCCCCGGACCGTATCGAGAAGATTTTAAAGATTGGGGGTTTCGATCTCTCATCAGGGAGTCATGATGAGACCCCGAACCTTAAAAGCATCTCTCAGGGGGATACCTTCTCCTCAGAATCGACCTCTTTTGAAACCTTCCAAATGGGTGAGGGTGAGATGGTCTGTCGTTTACTCGGTGATCCGACACTCCTTGACGGATGTCAATTCACTGAGAGGGATAGCAACACACTCTCTGTACCAGACTCGATCATGGCATTAGGGTTGGGGGCATTTGGACACAGCTTTAAGGAGTGTCAGAACCGGTTCGGTGAATTCTTATCTGTCTCAGGGGTGACTGCGTATCAAGCCGGTGATGGATCCAGCATCTGTGACTTCTTAATTTCAGATGAGGACTACACCCCAGAGTTGCAGGTCCTTTATGGGTTGATCTGTCAGGGAGATTTTAATCATTTGATGAGGTTCGAACCACGGACCATTGACAAAACAATCTCCCTCGAGGACCTCTCAAATGCCATTCTAGATCGAGTCGGCACTCCGATGGCGTGCATGGTTATTGTTGCCGAGTCTGCCGGTCTAATCGGGGCGAGCCTACACCGATCACCCGCACATCAGTCACAACCTGATGCCCCGTTCGGATTCCCAGCGATGCGGGACTGGCTATCATTCTCGGCCGAGCGACTGGATGCGGGTTCTCTTGTCATTGCATGCGGTGTGATCTCACATAAAGACCATACCCCGATCTCTTTAATGCCATTCCTGAGACCATTAGGTGGGGATGGG
>CAJBQQ010000061.1 GCA_903957805.1 uncultured Pseudomonadota bacterium
GATGGACCGGCTGGGTGAGAGATGCCCAGTTGCATTGGCGGTATCGTTACATGCCCCCAACAATGAGCTGCGCGACCAGTTGGTGCCAATTAATCGAAAATACCCGCTCAAAGAGTTATTGGCGGCATGCCAACGTTACCTTCAGTTTGCTCCTAGGGATTTCATCACTTTTGAGTATGTCATGTTGCACGGGGTTAATGACAGCATCAGCCATGCTCACGAGCTGGTTCAGTTGGTAAGAGATACACCCTGTAAATTCAATCTGATCCCATTCAATGCATTCCCGAACTCGGGCTACCAGCGTTCGTCGCCGGAGGCGGTAAGACTGTTTCGAGATGTGTTGATGCAGGCTGGACTGGTGACGACGGTGCGAAAGACCCGCGGCGATGATATTGCCGCTGCCTGTGGTCAGTTAGCGGGTCAGGTATTGGACAAGACGCGGCGAGTGAGTCGGATGGATCAAGAAACGATGCACGCGGCAGGATGAGTGAATTCTGATAGTTTTGGTTGATATCTGTTGATATTGACTAAGACTGCCCAGATTGAAGGTAAGGTCGCAGATCACCATGGTGGGGCCATTTGCACCGTGCATTTATAAGAGCGGATCACAGATTCAAGTGCAGTAGCAACGTTAGGCGGAGGTAGATTCGAGTAATGGAAGCTAGCGACACTGATGACAATGGCCTAACAGAGGCAGGAGCAACTGAGGCAGTTCGGAGCGTAGGGCAGCTGCTGAAGGAGGCGAGGCTGTCTCGTGGCTTGAGGGTTGAGGATGTAGCCGGACATCTACGGATGTCGGTACGACAGATTGCTGCATTGGAAGGGGATGACTACGGCAAGCTTTCTGGGGGTACGTTTCTTCGCGGCTTTGTACGCAATTATGCTAAGTTGGTGCAGATAGACTCTGCACCATTGCTGTTATTGCTGCCACCACCATCACAGATTGTTACTCCCCTAGCTGAAAAAATTCCTTTCCCGGAGGGTCAGAAATCAGTATGGCGTAGATTGATCGTTGTAGGAGTGTCGGTTGCGGCGCTGTCGCTACTGATTTATGAGATTTATCAAGGAAATGAGACGGCTCAGCAGCCGGTAGCCCGGGCCACTGTTGCACCTGAAATCAAGGTTGAACCGGTGGCAGAGCAGTTGGAGTCTGAGTTACCAAACTTAACTCTATCTAGCGATATTGCACCTGAGTCGGTGCTGCAAGAAGTCGCGGTGGTCGAGCAGGTAAGTAGTAATCCATCTGCGCAACAACGAGAAAAAATTGTACCGGTCGTTGCGGCTCCAGATCTAGTGGGTAAGGGAGAGGGAGTTCTCCGTTTCACGTTTGCAGGGGAGTCTTGGGTTGAGATCAATGATGGCGCTGGAAAGATGATCCTGTCTCAGCTTAATCCCACAGACAGCCAGCTGGTAATTCGCGGCAAGGTGCCGCTCTATGTAGTAATTGGAAATGCCGCTAACGTTAAATTAGTTTACAACAACAAGCTGATAAATTTGGTGCAACATACCAATACAAAAGGTGGGGTGGCGCGTTTGTCACTCGAATGA
>CAJBQQ010000062.1 GCA_903957805.1 uncultured Pseudomonadota bacterium
ACAGATGAAAGTTAGTAGACCAATCAGGCCAATCAAGAAGAAGATATCGGCCCCAACGACTGCCAGAGCTAGCTCTGCAGCTCCACCAGGTATCACTCACAAGTTGCACAAGTTATTGGCTCAGGCAGGTCTGGGGTCGAGGCGTGAGATGGAGGAGTTAATTGCCAGCGGACAGGTGACTATAAATGGTAAAGCAGCTGAGGTCGGAAGTCGCGCTGGGCCTGAGGATGTGGTTCGGATGGGGAGGCGGACCATCCAACTCAAATTTGGTGATCGACTACCCCGTGTCATTCTCTATCACAAGCCTGAAGGCGAAATAGTTAGCCGAGATGATCCCCAAGGCCGCCCATCAGTTTTCGATAAGCTGCCGCAACTGCAATCATCTAAATGGGTTGCAATTGGACGTTTAGACTTCAATACCAGTGGTTTATTGATATTTACTACCGACGGAGAGTTAGCTAACCGTCTGATGCATCCACGGTTTGAAGTCGAGCGGGAGTATGCGGTACGAATTATGGGTCGTCTGACACCGGAGCAGACGGCACAATTAACTAACGGCATTGAACTCGAAGACGGTCTGGCACGGTTCGATCTTTTATCCGATCAGGGGGGTGAGGGCTCTAACCACTGGTATAGAGTGATATTAAAAGAAGGCAAGAACCGCGAAGTGCGTCGCATGTTCTCAGCAGCGGGGCAGATGGTCAGTCGTCTCACCCGAGTTCGTTTTGGTCCAATTAATCTACCGCCGAGACTCACACGCGGGAAGTCAATGGAGCTCGATGAGGCAGAAGTGAAGCGCCTTTTGGAACTAGTCTCTTAGGCTGTAACCAGATAGATATTCTATTCTGGAGTCTACCCAACCGATGGGAGGCAGTATGAATGATGAGCCCTATGTGAAGCCCCGAGGTATAGATTTTCTCCATGATCCTCTGCTTAACAAGGGCACTGCTTTCACGGAGGCTGAACGTGATGAGCTGGGCTTACGAGGTTTGCTTCCACCGCACGTCTTTACGCAGGATGATCAGGTTGTCCGTGTTCTGCAGAATCTTCGTAATTTATCCGATCCGCTAGAAAAATTTGTTGCGTTGAATGCCCTTCATGATCGCAATGAGGCCTTATTTTTTCGAGTGGTATGCGACAATATTGATGAAATTCAGCCGCTTATTTATACCCCAACGGTCGGGCTGGCCTGTGAGCAATTCGGTCAAATTTTTCAACGCCCGAGGGGCATGTTTATCGGCATTAATGATCTCGGTCGGGTCGCTGCGATTCTGCGTAACTGGCCACTCAAGGCCGAACTCATTGTTGTGACCGATGGCGAACGTATCCTGGGACTCGGTGATCTGGGAGCCAATGGGATGGGTATTCCGATCGGTAAGCTATCTCTTTATACGGCCTGTGCAGGGGTAGATCCTGAAATTTGCTTGCCGGTAATGCTCGATATGGGCACCAATAACGAAACGCTCCTGAATGACCCCTACTATGTTGGCTTACGTCGACGACGTGTCACCGGACAGGCTTATGATGAACTTCTTGAAGAGTTCATCAAGGCAGCACATGAAGTCTTTCCAAATGTGATTATCCAGTTTGAGGATTTCGCTAGCCATAATGCATCTCGGTTATTGGAGAGGTATCGTAACCGGATCTGCATGTTCAACGATGATATTCAAGGCACAGCATCCGTTGTCCTGGCCGGATTGCTGTCAGCACTACGTATCAAGGGGGGCAACCTTGCTGATGAGAGATTTATTTTCCTAGGGGCTGGAGGGGCCGCGACAGGTATTGCTGATCTTATTGTATGTGCACTAGTCTCATCCGGTATAGATGAGGAGGATGCTCGTAAATGCTGCTGGCTAGTCGACTCTCAGGGTCTGGTAGTGAAGTCACGAACCGATCTTTCCCCACAAAAACTACCGTATGCTCATGATCATGAGTCTGTGGGGGATTTTCTTTCGGCAGTGAAGATGCTTCGACCCACCGGTATTATCGGAGTTTCCGCATCTGGAGGAGCATTTACATCGGGAGTATTACGCATCATGGCCGATAATAATGCTCGACCCATCATATTCGCCCTGTCCAACCCCACTTCGAAAGCAGAATGTACTGCCAAACAGGCCTACACTGAGACTGATGGACGTGCTTTATTTGCAGGTGGCAGCCCATTTTCACCGGTAGAGCTGAGCGGTAAAATTTTGGTGCCGCGTCAGGGCAATAATTCATACATCTTTCCGGGTATTGGTCTAGGTTCAATTGCCTGCGGTGCCACGCGCATCATCGATGAGATGTTTCTTGCTGCCGCTCACACGCTTGCGTCACGAGTGACAATGACAGACCTTGAGCAGGGGAGTCTTTATCCACCCTTGACGAAAATTCGTGATGTCTCTATGCAGATCGCAGTAGCGGTCGCACAGATTGCTTATCAGCATGGTCTTGCGTCTAAACCTCAGCCTACAGACTTATTCGGGTACGTGCGAGAACAGATGTATGATCCTCATTACTCAAGCTACGTATAGTCTGTCCAGATTTAAAAATCCCATTGTGCTGTCTGATTTAAATTCGTAGTAGAGCTACTCAATTTATGATTTCTTCTCATTTTTGAAAGTACGCGAGTTTCGACTCAACGCGTCTGACGATAGCGGTAGGAGGTTTCTGTTTCAAAGTCTTCCCAGACATACTG
>CAJBQQ010000063.1 GCA_903957805.1 uncultured Pseudomonadota bacterium
CACCGCCATCTGCAGAGGGTTGAGTGATTCAGCAGAGATTGGATTCTTTGTTTCGACCAAGTGTGCGGCAGCATGGACTGCCGCGGCTCGATAAACTTCGCTAGCAGGGATGGATCCATGAGCGTCGTAAGCGTCCGGTAGATGGATGAAATAATCCTCGATAAAGGGCTTGTAGCCCTCTCGCGTCTCAAAGTCACCGGAGGTCGGCTTCATGAAAAAATCACGCGCCCATAGTGCACGCAGATACATGTTGATACGGCGCTGCACATCCACGAACAGAGTTCCCTTCCGTTCCCTCTGTAGTACCGCGATAGATTCCTTAGAATCTAAGCTGAAATACTTAATCTGCTCTTCATAATTCGTGCGGTGTGCATGAGCACCCCACAATGCCCAGCGACGGAGGCCACCCAGGGTCAGTTGTCCAAACAATACATCCAGCTTATCCAGCATGGGCCGAACACCGCGAGGCGCTTGAGCGATCAGCGTATTGAGGAATTGTAGGTACTGTTGGAATAACTGTGCATCACCCAACCGTTTGGCTGCGGTGGGTGCGGTTGCGAGAACGAGTTCGATGACTGCACCGGAGGTTCTTGAGGCAAGTGTCAGTGCTGATGTTGCCAGATCACCCACAACATCCTCACCCACCTCTTTAGCGACCTGTGGTGCCTCATTGATCCAGGCATCGACCACCCCTCGTCCGCGTCCAAGACCACGCAGCGCAGAAGCTCCCTTCAGATAATTATCCAGTCCACGAGGAGAGAATACTCTGGTAGCTTCAGGCCATGTCACATGCAACAAGGCGACAGACTCTGGCTCTAGATCCTCCAGTAACTCTTTGTAATCATCAGGATTAATACCCATACCGGCTTACCCTTTTACGTGTTCTCTGTGTCACTAATGCTAGAAAAAAGTTGTTACGGTTGCATCTAGTGCGTCACGCATATCAGGGTCATCAGTGATTGGGCGAACCAGCGCGATACGACAGGCGGAGGGAGCGCTGACTCCCTTAGCGATCAGGCTACCAGCATAAATTAGCATCCGAGTAGAGATACCTTCATCCAGGCCATGTCCTTTGAGGTTTCGTGCGCGCTCAGCAATTGAGACCAGCTTATCAGCCACCGATTCATCCACTCCTGTCTCATGGGTCACAATCTCCATCTCGGTTGCATGATCTGGATAATTAAAGTCCATCGCACCGAAGCGTTGCTTGGTCGATTGTTTTAGATCTTTCATCAGACTCTGGTAGCCGGGGTTATACGAGATTACCAGCTGGAAATCATTATGGGCATGAATCAGCTCACCCTTCTTCTCCAGTGGGAGTACGCGTCGGTTATCAGTCAATGGGTGGATCACGACGGTCGTATCCTGACGCGCTTCGACCACTTCATCTAAGTAGCAGATTGCGCCATAACGAGCCGCAACAGCAAGTGGACCATCTTGCCAGCGAGTGCCCTGCGCATCGAGTAAGAAACGTCCGACCAGATCGGAGGCCGTCATATCCTCGTTACAGGCCACTGTAATCAGTGGCTTCTTAAGTCTCCATGCCATGTACTCGACGAATCGGGTCTTGCCGCAACCGGTCGGACCTTTAAGCATCATCGGCATACGTACAGAGTAGGCAGCCTCATACAGTTCCACCTCATCGGCAACGGCTCGGTAGTAGGGCTCTTTGGTGACTCTATACTGCTCGATAATCTCGCTCATGTTGGGCTCCTGGGTATTAATTTTTGCAGATAAACAAAAGCCCCCGACCCTTTCGGGCAGCGGGGGCTTGGGGCAACCTTACCGCTGCCTAGACAGTCTTGCCGCGGTATATCACCATGGCTGTGCCTTGGGACTGGTTGAAGTTGTTATAACCAATTAGACGGACATGGTTATCTGGGTTGGCCTTGTGGCAAGCCTCAGCTTCAGCCAGCACATGATCCACATCGGTTTCACCAAACATGGGCAACTTCCACATATACCAGTATGAATCCATAATGTACTGTGGTTCAGTATGCTCAATCGCAGGGTTCCAGCCTTTCTTTATCAGGTACTCCACCTGTTTCTTGATGCCGTCTTTCGACATCGCAGGCAGGTAGGAAAAGGTCTCGAACTTACGGCTGGCTGGGTCGCTTACGCGGGATTTATAATCAATCACTTCACTCATGACTCACTCCTTGAATTGGGTTGTAGGGCGAACCAGACCTCTGATCGAATTCGCCCTGTAAGTATTTACTTGTGGGCTACATCCAGCTTGTCGACAGTATCGAACTCGAACTTAATCTCTTTCCAAGTTTCCATGGCGATTTTAAGCTCTGGGCTATGAGCGGCTGCTTTAGTTAGAATATCCTTGCCCTCCTTCTCTATCTCTACACCTTGATTGCGAGCTTCTACACAGGCCTCAAGTGCGACGCGGTTGGCTGCTGCACCGGCTGCGTTACCCCATGGGTGTCCGAGCGTCCCACCGCCGAACTGTAGGCAAGCATCATCACCAAAGATGGCAACCAGAGCTGGCATGTGCCAGACATGAATCCCACCGGAAGCGACAGGGAACACACCCGGCATGGAACCCCAGTCCTGATCAAAGAACAGTCCACGGCTGCGATCTTCCTTGATGAACTTGTCGCGCATGGTATCGATCCAGCCGAGTGTGGCCTGACGGTCACCTTCTAATTTGCCGACCACCGTGCCAGAGTGTAGGTGGTCACCACCTGACAGACGTAGTACCTTGGTTAATACGCGGAAATGAATGCCATGGTGGGGGTTACGATCCAACACCGCATGCATGGCACGGTGAATGTGCAGCATCATGCCATTGTTACGGCACCAGTTAGCTAGACCTGTGTTGGCGGTTAATCCACCGGTCAAATAGTCATGCATAATGATCGGCGCGCCCAGTTCCTTAGCAAATTCAGCACGCTTGTACATCTCTTCTGGAGTCGGAGCCGTCACATTGAGGTAGTGACCCTTGCGTTCGCCGGTTTCACGCTCAGCCTTTTGGCAAGCCTCTACCACGAATTCAAAGCGATCACGCCAGCGCATGAAAGGTTGGCTATTAACGTTCTCATCATCCTTGGTCAGGTCCAGGCCGCCGCGCAGACACTCGTAGACGGCACGGCCATAGTTCTTTGCGGATAGACCGAGCTTAGGCTTGATGGTGCAGCCTAGCAACGCACGACCGTATTTGTTGAATCGATCACGTTCAACCTGAATGCCGGTCGGAGGACCGCCACAGGTCTTCACATAGGCAATTGGGAAGCGGATATCTTCAAGGCGTAGCGCACGTAGTGCCTTGAATCCAAATACATTCCCTACCAAAGAGGTCAACACGTTAACAACGGAGCCCTCTTCAAAGAGGTCGATCGGGTACGCAACGAAGGCATAGAAGCAGGTATCATCGCCCGGTACATCCTCGATCCGGTATGCACGGCCTTTATAGTAATCTAAGTCGGTCAGCAGATCGGTCCACACCGTGGTCCAGGTACCGGTGGAAGATTCTGCAGCAACTGCTGCTGCGACCTCTTCACGCGGCACACCGGCCTGAGGGGTGATCTTGAAGCAAGCCAAAAGGTCGGTATCCAGTGGGGTGTAATCTGGCGTCCAATAGGTGTGCCGATATTCCTTTACACCAGCATTATATGTTTTCGCTGCCATCGCTTTTCCTCCAGTTAAATCCCACTCAATTTCTACAGAAATAGAAACAATGAGATTGTGTTACGAACATGACAAATTGTGAGTTTCAGATAGAACTATATAGGCTGATAACCATAAGAACAAATTAGTAATTATGATAATCATGATAAGATTAAGCTTATCATCACTTGGGTTTTATTCAACCGATGCTACATGTTACTTTAAGGCAGTTAAAAGTATTTGAGTCTGTTGCCCGTAACCTGAGTTTCTCGCGTGCTGCCGAGGAACTCTATCTGACTCAACCGGCAGTTTCAATGCAGATTAAGCAGCTGGAAGATAACATCGGGCTGCCCCTATTCGAGCAAATGGGCAAGAAGATTTTTCTGACCGATGCTGGGCACGAACTCAATCATTATAGTCGTGCTATCTCCGGCCAGCTGGCGGATATGGAGCTGGCGCTAGATGAACTGAAAGGTTTAGAGCGTGGCAAGCTCAATATCTCCGTAGTGAGTACCGCTAATTACTTTGCTCCAAATTTACTGGCAAAATTCTGTCAGCGCTATAGCGGTGTTACGGTGAGTTTGAACGTTTCTAACCGTGAAACTGTTCTCAAGCAGTTGGCCGACAATGTGACCGATCTTGCGATTATGGGTCATCCCCCAGACAATCAAGATATCGCCGCAGAATCATTCATGGAGAACCCACTCGTTGTGATCGCACCACCGGATCATCCGCTGTGCAAGCTGCGTAGGATTCCTGTAAAAAGATTGGGGCAAGAAACTTTCCTGGTACGTGAGCCTGGCTCTGGAACTCGTGGTGTGATGGAGCGATTTTTTGCGGCGCACCAGATCAGTATTAACCGAGGTATGGAAACGGATACCAATGAGGCAATCAAGCAGGCGGTTCAGGCGGGAATGGGATTAGGAATCATGTCATTGCATACAGCCGAGCTAGAGTTGCTAACAAACCGTCTCAAGGTGCTGGACGTTCAGGACTTCCCCATTATTCGACACTGGCATGTGGTGCATCGGAAGAACAAACGCCTCTCCAGCGTAGCTCAAGCCTTTAGAGAGTTCTTGTTGAAAGAAGCCCCCGGCCTGATGCCGGGGAGTGAGGAGGTAAGGGGATAGGAGTTCTGCTGTCGCTACCTACTAGGGCTTTTGAGTGCTTCAATTGCCGCTGCATTGGCCGCCTCGCAGGCAATCTTCGCGAAAGGTCCCAGCCCGCTACAGTCTGGTGCAGTGATAGTTTGTTGTGGGATAGGAAGACTCTTGAGCGCTTCCTGTGTGCTCGCGTTGCCAGCTTCACAGGCTATCTTTGAGTAGGAATCCAGTCTGCTACAGTCGACCGTTGTGACGGAGCGGGATTCGGATTCTACAGATGGTGTAGAGCTATTTGTAGAAGCTTTGGCACCGTCTGTACCGCTAGGATCTCTATTACTTACAAACTGTTGTTTCGCCCCGGCAGAAACAAATAGCGGTGGGCCATAGACATCGCTGTCATCCGGATCAAATGTAACCCATGGCGTCAGTGCCTCTCTATTGCGATTCTTTGTGTATTTGAAAACTCGCTCGGCCTGTCCTTCGTATATGTAGCGGACTCTCCATGATGTGGCTGTTCCAGCGCTGCTGTAATTCATGCAACGGCCATGTACAGAGGCGATTTTCGTCATTTTACCATTTTCGTCACATCGGAAACTTGCTCCCTCTGTGAGCTTTACATCCTTTGGTAAATAAGGAATCACCTGCTTATTGTCGGATAGCAGAGGGCCTATCGGCTCAGCCAATACACTGGCCATCGGTGAGATGGTGAAGGATATTGCTAATAGTGCTGAAGTTATTAAGGATTTTTTCATTAAAGGATCTCTCTTGGTTATTTTAGGAGGGTGTTACTTGAGGGGCCCTGAGTGCTTGCCATGTTTATCGAGGATTTAGTCGGATCAGACTAGCCTTTGATTCTTGTCTCCGGGGCATCCCATCGGTGACCCCCTTGAGTTTTCTGCTTTGTTACCTTTTAGTATCTTCCTTACCTACTTTTCCACGTTCCATTTCCACTGCAGGAGCCGGGCCCGTCTCTACTTGAGTTGGCGCTGGAGTTGATGCTGAGCCTTGTGCCAAAGTGCAGGTGGGCGAGAGGAATGCCGCCCCTATTACAAGTACTGAAATTATGTTGTTCATCTTTATCATTTGCTAGATACGCTTTAATTATAGGTGGCGATGTGGGAATGTCCTGTTTATTTCCTCTTGCCTTGAATGATGTGGTTTTCTTCAGTCTGGGAGGGAGTAACACTCTACTGCTATGATCGAGAGATTCATCCATCCTTGCCAACTTAGGTCAAGGATCTAATCGCCGATATTTATTAACTCTGGGACGGGAGTAGAATTTCCAGTTTAAGTCATGCTAGGAACATATCCTGGTATCAGTAATCTTTTTAGTTAGCAACCGGTGGCTGGGAGAATATCCCTAATTTGGAGATAAATATGGAAGAGCTGAATCAAACGTTGACCACACTAAAACTCGGCGGAATCATTATCTTGCCGCTATCTCTTCTGGCGATACTCGCTCTTGCGATCATGCTAGAAAAAGCTTTTCTCTATTGGCGCTTTGCTCGACTTTCACATGACTTATTAAATCTGGTTGAGACCTATGGCTTTAAATGGGGAGATCTAGAAAAGATCCTCTCAGGGTTGGATGACCGTCATTACTACAAGCGGTTCTTTGAAGTACTGATTGCCAGTCGGCATCAGCCCTCATGGTGGATTGAGTCACGTGCAGCTGATGAGGCCCAAGTGATCGAGAGCAACCTTTCTAGAAGGCTATGGGCTCTTGAGACTATTGTCACAGCTGCGCCCTTGCTCGGACTGGTTGGGACGGTGGTCGGGATGATGCGGGCCTTCCAGGTGATTGGTAGCGAAGGAATCGTCAACCCTACGGCGGTGACTGGTGGCGTGGCTGAGGCACTTATTGCAACGGTGGTCGGACTGCTGATTGCGCTGGTGGCACTGTTCGGATTCAACTACTTCTCTCGTTTGCAATCACAAACGATGGACCAGATGGAGCGACTGGGTACGCGATTGATTGATCATATCCGTTTGAGTCCACAGGATGGTAGTCATGAAGCTGCGTAAATCTAGGGAAGTCCGAAAAGGGCGCATTGAAATCATCCCGATGATTGATGTGATGTTCTTTCTGTTGGCGACATTCATGCTCGCCTCTCTATCAATGCAGAATCTTGATTCTTTGCAGGTGAATCTGCCCCAGGGGGAGGCTGAAAAACTCAGCGCAGATGCCCCAGTGACGCTGACCTTAACGAGTGACAGTAAGATCTTTATCAACAGGACCTCTGTCACATTAGAAACCCTGGCGGCTACGTTAAAACCATTATTGCAAGACTCACAACAGAAGCTAGTCGTATCAGCAGATCATGAAGCCCCACAGGGGATTGTGGTGCAGGCGATGTTGCAAGCTCGGACAGCCGGCGCGCAGCATTTTTTGATTGCGGTGAAACATAAATAATTCGCTACATATAGCAAACTCCAGATCGCTGGAGATTCGATTCTGGTGGCCGGTGCCGCTAGCGGTTACCATCTGGTTAGCCATCATTTGGGGGTTTGGGTTATTTTTGCAATCTCCCAAGATTGAAATTCTAACGCCACCGTCAATTGAAGCACGGTTTGTAGAGTTATCGGAATCAAAACGGGATCAGGATTCGTCGTCCTCTCCTTCCCCACGCAAGACCCCTCAAGCTCAGGCTAAGGTTCAATCCAGACCTGTCGAGCCCGCGCCATTAAGTCCTCCTTCAGATCGGAGTTTGGAGGCCCCTAAGGATATGATGGCCTACATGAATCAGGCCAGAGCACGTCGCAAAGCAGCAGGGAATTTCGATGAGCGTGAGAATACTGAAGCGGCGGCTCCAGGACGCGAGCCATCAGAAGAAGAGATTAGAATGGCCAATATTAAGCGCAATCTTCAGGCCCCAGGTACGAACGGTATATTTAGAATTGTCAGAATTGGGGCAAGGACTGCCGAGTTTACTTTTCGTGGATGGACAACGGACCCTAGCAGTTCTCGTCTCGAATTAATTGAAGTCCAGGCCGGACCAGATGGTGATGTGGAACGTGCTATCGTTCGTAGGATGATTCAGTTGATAAGACAGTATCACGAGGACACTTTCAATTGGGAGTCTCCCCGTCTTAACCGTGTGGTTGTCCTGTCTGCACGCACCCAAGATAACGAGGGACTTGAAGACTTCATGATGCGTGAGTTTTTTGGTGAGAGTGTCAGACCCTTTATGCGTTAGGGAATCTCTAGCTGAGGTATTCCTCTCGTATCTTTTATCCCGGAGACCATCCTCCACCCAAGGCTTTGTAAAGTTGCACGACCGACACCAGGTGCAGTCGATGCGCGCTCGTGAGAGCAGTCTCAGCTGAGAATAGGCTGCGCTTTGCAACGAGTACTTCCAAATGACTGGTAATGCCAGCTTGGTGACGTAGATTGGCTATCTGTAGAGCTGACCGTAGCGCATCGACCTGTTCCTGCTGTGCCTTTCGTTGATTTTTTGCAGTCCGTACCGCCACCAGCGAATCTTCAACTTCCTTGAATGCGACCAGAATGGTTTGCTCGTATTGGGCCAACACTCGTCTCGACTGAGCCTCAAATGCACGCTGTTCATGGCCTAGGGTCTGTGCATTCAGTAGTGGGCCAGCCAGTCCAACCCCACCCATCCCAAACTCACTACCTGAGGTGAGTAGGTTTGCTAGCCGTGGGCTCGCAACACCGAGCAGACCAGTGAGTGTGATTCTTGGAAAGCGCGCGGCCTTGGTCATACCAATTCGAGCGGTGGCAGCAGCTAGGGCCTGTTCCGCCTGAAGGATATCCGGACGACGCTGCAGCAGATCAGAGGGAAGTCCGGCCGGAACTTCCAGCAACATCACCTGATCCGTCAGGAGACGGCCGCGTGAAATGGGTGCCGGATTCTTTCCGAGTAATACGTTAAGTTCATTCTCTTTTTGAATTACCTGACGTTCTATCTCAGCCAATCTGGCAGATACATTTGCACGTTCTGCTTCGAATTGGTCGGCATCGAGCCGAGAGATCACGCCTCC
>CAJBQQ010000064.1 GCA_903957805.1 uncultured Pseudomonadota bacterium
GCATATGGAATCGGCGGACACGACGAGAAGGAGCAAACACTGAATCAGCTACTCGCAGAACTGGATGGGTTTGATCCAAAGAGTGGGGTGGTTCTACTGGCTGCCACAAACCGTCCAGAGATCTTGGACCCGGCACTGCTTCGTGCAGGGCGGTTTGACCGCCAAGTCTTAGTGGATAGACCAGACAAGATCGGTCGCGAACAGATTCTTGCGGTGCACCTCAAGAAGGTCAAGCTCGATCTGGATGTTAATCCAGAGCAAGTGGCTGCACTGACACCCGGATTCACCGGCGCAGACTTGGCTAACTTGATTAATGAGGCAACACTCCTTGCCACCCGTCGTCGCGCGACATCGGTCACGATGGATGACTTTAACAATGCAATCGAACGCATCATCGCAGGTCTTGAGAAGCGAAACCGTCTTCTCAACCCGAAGGAGCGACGGGTGGTTGCATTTCACGAGCTGGGTCATGCGATGGTTGCACTCTCCTTGCCTGGTACAGATGAGGTTCACAAGATATCGATCATCCCACGAGGGGTCAGCGCACTCGGGTATACGATCCAACGTCCGACCGAGGACCGATTCCTGATGACGAGGACTGAACTGGAGCACAAGATGGCCGTTCTGATGGGTGGTCGTGCCGCTGAGAAGGTGGTCTTCGATGAAATCTCGACCGGTGCAGCGGATGATCTTGCCCGTGCTACCGACATTGCACGTGCGATGGTACTTCGGTATGGAATGAGCGAGTCTCTGGGTAATGTCACCTATGACCGAGAACGGGCCACCTTCCTAGAGCCTGGCATGCCGATCTCTCAGAGCCGTGACTATAGTGAACAGACTGCTCGTGAGGTGGATGTCTCCGTGCGTAAACTCATCGACCAGGCATTCGAACATGCTATCGCCATCCTCCAGATGAATCGTGAACTACTCGACCGTACTGCAGATGAGTTACTCAAGACTGAAACTCTAAATCAACCTCAAATCGCGATCCTAAAGCGAGCGATTCTAAATAAATCTACCCCTCCGATTGAATCGATTGACCCTAACGGTTTACGGTTACTACAAAAATAACCTCGACAATCAACACGACTGCTGTATACTCCGCGCATCGATGAAAGGGCTCATGCCTTTTTCTCGGGTTCATCGTTCCTGACCTCTCTTCGATTTTCAAGATTCCTCCGGAAATTGCGCAGTACCCTGGTTAGCGGCGATGTTTTGCGTTTGCGCTAGCGGTACTTTGCCCGTAATCTCCGGCAGTCATTCCCTGCTTGCGCGTTTATTTTTTACTCTTTAGGAAAATAACGTGTCATTTGAAAATCTAAATCTGCATCCCCTCATCCTCAAAGCCATCGTCGATTCTGGTTACACCAATCCGACCCCAATCCAAGAACAAGCCATCCCTGAATTACTCGCGGGACACGATATCATGGCCTCGGCACAGACCGGGACCGGCAAGACTGCCGCATTTATGCTGCCAGCACTACATAAGCTCGCGACACCTCCCAAGGTTCATAGCAAAGGACCCCGAGTACTGGTCCTGACACCAACGCGAGAGCTCGCCTTACAGGTCTCAGAGGCCGCTGCCAAGTATGGCAAGCATCTACCCCGTATTAAGGTTGTGAGTATCCTGGGTGGGATGCCTTATCCATTACAAAACAAACTATTATCTCAGCCTGTTGATATTCTGGTGGCAACACCAGGACGTCTGATCGATCATATTCAGCGAGGGCGTATCGACTTCTCGCGTCTTGAGATGATGGTCTTGGATGAGGCCGATCGTATGCTCGACATGGGATTCATCGACGATGTGGAGAGAATCGCCTCAGCCACACCGGCCAACCGCCAGACGTTGCTATTCTCAGCCACACTGGACGGTGCAATCGACAAGGTGGCATCACGTCTACTAAAGACACCTAAGCGGATCCAGATTGCTGCCCAACAGGCGAGGCTCGACAATATCGAACAGCGTCTCCATTACGTGGATGATCTCTCCCACAAGAACCGTCTACTAGATCATCTGCTTCGCGATATGGCCTTAAAACAGGCGATCGTTTTCACTGCAACTAAGCGTGACGCTGATACCTTGGCTGATAACCTCTCTTCTCAGGGTCATGAGGCCGCTGCTCTGCATGGAGATATGAGCCAACGTGATCGTACCCGCACACTGACCAAGCTTCGTCATGGTGGGTTACGGGTACTGGTTGCAACCGACGTTGCGGCGAGGGGTATCGATGTGGCCGGGATTACCCACGTCATTAACTTTGATCTGCCTAAATTTGCTGAAGATTATGTGCACCGTATCGGCCGTACCGGACGTGCCGGTGCTGCGGGTATCGCAGTTTCATTTGCTTCGGGTAAGGATGGAGTCAACTTGAAGAAGATCGAGCGTTTCACCGGTCAGCAGATCGCATCCCACGTGGGTCCGGGTCTGGAGCCACGTTTCAAGCCTCGTCCTGGTGGCAGTGGCGCTCCTCGAGGAACCCCCAACGTTGCCCATAAGCGTAGCCGTACCTGGTCAAATGATGCTGGTGGTCGTAGTGCCAATAGCGCCAATGGGAATCGGGATAATAGCCGTGGCCGTTCTTTTGACAATGACAACCGGGGAAACTCGTTCAGGGGTAGCAGCACCCCGAGCCC
>CAJBQQ010000065.1 GCA_903957805.1 uncultured Pseudomonadota bacterium
TCTCCCAGCCCAGCTCCTAATGACAGGATGATTTTGTATGCAACTGAGGTAAAAGGGCGTGGTATATTAGCAGTGGTATCAAGTGATGGTAAGACAAGACAAGAGCTCTCGATGCAGGCGGGCGACGTAAGAGAGCCGGCATGGGGACCCCTGCCAAAAACTGCCAGTCGCTAGTAACAAAGGTAATTAAATTCAAATTCAAGAGGAGCCAGCATGAAAAAAGTAATGAGCGTGTTACTCATAGGTCTGTTGTCGGCATGCGCTAGTCAGACCACCCAACCCACTGCGGAATCCACGCCTGCTGCTCGGGCAGAGACCAATCCGAATCTCAACCCGATTCTGAAGGACCCAAATAATATTCTGTCCAAGCGCAGTGTTTACTTCGATTACGATAGCTTTGTGGTTAAGAATGAATACAGAGCGACAGTACAGGCTCATGCACAGTATTTGCGCGATAATGCAGCCGCTAAGGTGTTGCTGCAAGGCAACGCAGATGAGCGCGGTAGCCGCGAGTACAATCTTGCTTTGGGCCAGAAGCGTGCCGATAGCGTGAGAAGTGCAATGACGCTGTCAGGTGCGAAGGATAGCCAGATCGAGGCCGTCAGCTTGGGTGAAGAGAAGCCACGCGCTACCGGACATGATGAAGCCTCATGGACCGAGAACCGTCGTACGGATATCCGCTACCAAGGCGAGTAAATATGCGCGTACGCGCTCTGTTATTGTCGTTATTGATAGTAGTTAGCAGTCCGGGTTATGCCGGACTGTTCGACGACAAAGAAGCGCGCAAGCAGATCGCCGACCAACAGTCGATGATCGGCGATCTGCTCACGCGCATCACAAGACTAGAAGAGTTGCTTGAGAGCCAGTCGCTGCTTAATCTTCAGACCCAGATCGAGTCGCTCAGGCAAGATACCAACAAGCTGCGCGGTCAGGTAGAAGTGCTGACGAATGAGAATGAGCTGACGCAGAAGCGACAGCGAGATTTCTACATTGATTTAGATGGTAGGCTGAGGCGGATTGAGCAACCAGATCCGTCTACAATCACAGTCTCCGCCGCCCCATCGGGGGTTGCCGGTTCAGAAACTGAAGCATCTCCCCCTATAACGGAAGTGAGTGCGCACTCAAAGGCAGAGGTCTCAGAGAATGATGCCTATGAGGCGGCATATGAAGTATTCAAATCTGGCAACTATCAGAGTGCAATCACTAAACTCCAGGCATTTCTTGCAAGTCACCCCTCATCTCGACTCGCCCCCAGCGCGCTTTACTGGATCGGCAACTCTTACTATGCGCTGCGTGATTTTAGCAACGCTATTAATGCCCAGCGAAACCTGATCAAAGCTCACCCGGATAGTGCCAAGGCTCCGGACGCGCTACTCAATATCGCCAGTAGTCAGCGCGAGATGAATAGGGTCACCACTTCCAAGAAGACGCTGGAAGACTTAATCGCAAGATACCCCAGCAGCGATGCTGCAGATAAAGCCAGGCAACGACTGGCCACTAGAAAGTAGGTTACACCCCGTTGCTACCGGCGGGCCCTGTTCTGAGAGATGCCTCATACCCCTTCCCCACTGCAGCGCAAAGCTATAACAACTCCTGAAGCTCAGACTTTGCGAGTCAGTGAAGTATTCTTTTCTCTGCAAGGAGAGACCAGTCGTATAGGTCTGCCAACTGTATTCGTGCGCTTAACCGGATGTCCTTTACGATGCGGTTATTGTGACACCGGGTATGCTTTTTATGGTGGGGAGAGTGTGACCATCTCGTCCATCCTAGATGATGTTTCTGGTTACATGCCCCGCTATGTAACGGTTACTGGTGGCGAGCCGCTAGCTCAGAAGGAGTGCCTAACATTACTCAGTTTATTGTGTAATGCAGGTTATTCAGTATCGCTCGAGACCAGCGGAGCGATGGATATATCAAATGTGGATAATCGGGTGACCA
>CAJBQQ010000066.1 GCA_903957805.1 uncultured Pseudomonadota bacterium
CAGAGCCATGTGCTGACGCTTGCTCGACACCCATCCGAGACCGATGAGAGAATGATGGTCAGGCTACTGGCCTTCGCGCTACATGCTCATGAGTCACTCCTGTTTGGGAATGGATTAAGTACCGATAACGAGCCTGATCTATGGAGGAAAGACTTAACGGGGGAGATCGATCTCTGGATTGATGTCGGACTACCGGATGAGAAACTGGTCCGTAAGGCCTGTGGCCGATCGAGGCAGGTATTCATCTACAGCTACGGTGGACGTGTTGCCGATCGGTGGTGGGATCAATGCCGCAGCAAGCTTGGAAAAATCAAGAACTTGAGTGTGATCAACCTGCCCCCTCAAACCAGCCAGTCAATTGCCAAGCAGGCTCAACGGAGTATGCAGTTAAATTGCACCATCCAGGAGGGACAGATCTGGCTGGCGGATCAGAAGGAGTCTGTTCAGGTCGAACTGGTCATTCCCGTATAGCAGCTCTGAAGAGCCCAACCCAATTACGGGACTCATTAAATCCGCCCCGTCAATCCTCCTCTTATTTCTTTTTGGAAGTCGCTACCGTACTCTTGCCAGACGGGTCGACGTTATCTTCATTGTTATCGACCACCTGGAAGAATATCTCGCCCTGCTTTATCATTCCGAGCTCACTACGGGCAATCTCCTCGATCGCATCGTAACCTTGCTTCAAGTCTCTCACCTCCGCATCCAGCGCGGCATTCCGAACCGTCCACTCTTTATTGATTTCGCGCTGGCTGATGAGCTGCTGATTGATCTCCCACACTCGGAGCCAACTCCCCTTACCAAGCCATAATGGGTATTGCAGCAGAGCAATCATGGAGACGAGTGCAATCGCCAGCAGCTTCATTCGGACATCCTTATAAGTCCCACAATCTGCACTTTCCTTGTGGATTATTCACTACGTTTTTATAACGCAGTGCCGCCCAAATAAATCTATCGAGGAATTGAGTCTTATCTCAACTGATAGAAGGCGCCTCTCCCAGCATAGCTGGCAGCATCACCCAAGTCTTCCTCGATACGTAGCAGCTGGTTGTACTTCGCCAAGCGGTCTGAGCGAGAGAGTGAACCCGTCTTGATTTGTAGCACGTTCGTGGCCACAGCAATATCCGCGATGGTGGTATCTTCTGTCTCTCCGGAACGGTGTGAGATTACGGCGGTATAGCCAGCACGCTTAGCCGTTTCAATGGCAGAAAATGTTTCGCTAAGGGTGCCGATCTGGTTCGGCTTAATCAGAATGGAATTGGCAATACCCTGAGCAATTCCCTCTTTCAGGATTCTGGAGTTCGTCACGAATACATCATCCCCAACCAGCTGTACTGATTTCCCGAGCTTGCTGGTGAGAAGTTTCCATCCATCCCAGTCGTGCTCACTCATCCCGTCCTCAATACTGAGGATGGGGTACTTATCGATCCAGGTCGCGAGGTAATCCACGAACTGTGCCGATGTAAGGCTCAAACCTTCGGATGTCAGGTGATACTTCCCATCCCTAAAAAATTCTGAACTGGCGCAGTCCAGTCCGATTGCAATATCAGGCCCTGGCAAGTAACCCGCCTGCTCGATCGCCTCTACAATCAGCTGCAATGCAGCCTCGTTATTCGCAAGATTAGGAGCAAACCCCCCCTCATCTCCTACAGAGGTGGGCATACCCTTCGCACCGATCAATTTCTTCAGCGTGTGAAATACTTCAGCACCGCAGCGAACCGCTTCGCGAAAACTTTGTGCGCCCACAGGGATGATGACGAACTCCTGCATGTCCAGATTATTGTTAGCGTGTGCCCCACCATTGATCACGTTCATCATCGGTACCGGCATCGACATCGGACCCGCCCCTCCCAGGTAGCGGTATAAAGGAAGTCCGGTCTCCTCTGCTGCAGCCTTTGCGACCGCAAGCGAGACCGCGAGAATCGCATTGGCCCCAAGCCTTGACTTATTATCGCTACCATCTAGCTCGATCAGAGTCTGGTCGATGAAGTTCTGTTCCATCGAGTCCAGTCCCATGATGGACTCTGCAATCTCTGTATTGACGTTACCCACCGCCTTGAGTACACCCAATCCAAAATAACG
>CAJBQQ010000067.1 GCA_903957805.1 uncultured Pseudomonadota bacterium
CTCGCAGCCAAGGTCAGTGCGAGACCAGTTCCTGGAATTGCAGAGGAGAGAGCGATTATTGACCAATTTCACAAGCAATTTTCCATAGTGCTTCGCCTACGCTGTCGGGTTCATTAGGCTCCCAGTTACGGGGCTTAATGGAAGCACTAATCATTTCGCCCTTGGCCATACTTTTTTGGTAGACATTTGCATATATTATTCGTGACTGTTCTGTCCTGCAGTCATACTCGTTTTGAGACTTTACTGACATAAATGTCTTGCTCTCAGATTTTTGAGGTGCTTTGTAGTCAATCAAAGTCCACATTGTCACTCTATTGTTCTTTTTACGGATGGTCGAGGAGTCGGCATATGCGCTGATGCCATCAACTACGCTACCACTAACCAAAACCCACTCAGCCCGCACGCTCGTACTTACAATGGCCAGAATGAGCATCAAGATAACTCTACAAACTGTACTCATATTTTTAATCGTATGCCGCTCATCTATCAGTTCATCCATATTCTTACTGGTGCATCTAGGTAATACCGGAGCTGCATCAGGCGGCAGCAAGAGACATCTCTGGTAATGATTCTCTAGGTAGAAGTTCTGTAGCATCGAACATGACGAGATCATTGTCATGTGCAAAGCTAGTAACGTAGTCCCAGGCGCGCGGTTCCAAATGACGGAGTCGAGAGTCGACGATCACGCAATAGATACCATTGATGATAGCGAGCCGTACGTAGGTTGTGTAGCCGTGGTAGGGGCGGGCGCTGGACTGCACGTCGGATAATGAAGTAGCGCCAGGTAGGAACACGACTGCCGCCCCACACAGTCGTTCGGCCCAGTCGTTAGGACGAAAAACTTTTCCATCCCTGCAGATACCTTTTATCAAGAGCTCAGGCGCGGGAAGGTGATCTTGCGCGAGCGTATTTAAGAAGGAGTTGTCGGTACGCTGGCTGTGTTTAGGCTGAGCAGGGAATGGTCTGGTCAGTTGCCACTGTTCAAAGTCTGATCGGACTATCAGGTACAACCGGGCTAACAGATGAACTGGGGCGGCACGCGCGTCCCACGTCAGCTTTGCAACCGTCTTTACCATGTTGCACCCCCAACTGTGTTTAGTTACCCAAGATTCAACCCGGCAGTCCCACTCATCCTACCTTAAGTTCTAGTGAACTGTCTCTTCCTCTATGCCAGAGACTTCGCCGTTAAAACATGGCCAGATAAGCATTTTCCTATTGGATGCTTCCACCAGAGGATTAAATTTCTATTATTTTTAAAGCTAGCACCAGTAGTTATCGACATCTTTTGCGTTTCTTGAAGGATAGAGTAAAAAGAAACTTTCTAGATAAGTTACAGAAAGTGGTGATGTCCACAAACTTGCTAAATCATATGATGGTGTATAGGGGTAGGGTAGAAATGGAGGTGATCCCATATTTTCATCAGTTCTGAAATTCACCGCTTAGATATTCTGGAGGAAATCATTACTCTTGCTCTTTCCGGGCTCCCTTCAGTAGCCACTGCTAAGGAATTTGCTTGTTTTATAATATTATCTGGATTTCTTGAGGCTTCTCTGGACTACTTGATGGTGCCGGGAGGGGGAATCGAACCCCCATGACCTCACAGTCGCGGGATTTTGAGTCCCGTGCGTCTACCAATTCCGCCATCCCGGCAAAGTTTCCCGCGTGTCAGCGAGGAGCGTAATTATCACTGAAATCGACCCCTGCGGCAACCGGCGTGGGTTAATGAACAGCTCATCGGTATAATGTGCTGATGAAAATTCAGGATTTTGATTTTGATCTTCCCGCCGAGCTGATTGCGCAGTTTCCGGCTGAGCAACGTAGTAGTAGCCGTATGTTACATCTACATGGCGCTAGCGGTGATTTGCA
>CAJBQQ010000068.1 GCA_903957805.1 uncultured Pseudomonadota bacterium
ACCGTGAACCATATTCGCTAAGAGCGCTCTCATGGTCCCCGACATCGCGTTAGATTGTTTTGAATTATTGGCAATCTTAACCAGCAACTGATCACCGGTATGCTCAATAGTGACATCTGGATTAAGATTACGCTGCAGGGTCCCCAGAGGGCCCTTCACGGTAATCTCAGTTGATGTCATCTTGACTTCAACATTAGATGGTACGGGTACCGGATTCTTTCCTACTCGAGACATTTTCTATACCCCTAAGCTACGATACACAAGACTTCGCCGCCGATACCATTGGCCCGAGCCTTACGTTCGGTCATGACACCTCTCGATGTCGATACAATCGCAACCCCAAGACCATTCATCACGGTCGGCAGTTTGTCACTCGCCTTGTAGATGCGTAATCCCGGACGACTGATCCGTTCAATCTTTTCGATGACGGGCCTACCAGCATAATATTTAAGATTGATCTCTAGTGTCGGCTTTCCGTCTGAATCTCTCATCGCAAAGTGATCGATATAGCCTTCATCTTTTAACACCTGAGCAATGGCAGACTTCAATTTAGAGGCCGGCATCGCTACAGCGGTTTTTTCAGCAAGCTGAGCGTTACGTATACGCGTCAGCATATCTGCTATGGGGTCACTCATGCTCATCGAGGGGTACCTCTAGAAATACAATCTATGTCAGAGACTCTGCTACCAGTGTTTACTATTTTTTGCACGAAACCCGCCTAAAATCTTTGTTATTCTGAATATTGATAAGGGTCGAGATTACCAACTTGCCTTGGTCATTCCAGGAATCTCACCCTTCATTGCGAAATCCCGAAGTTTGCTACGACCCAGTCCAAACTTGCTGTAGACACCACGAGGACGACCGGTCAGTGAGCAACGATTCCTCAACCGAACAGGGCTCGCATTACGTGGCAGTGCCTGGAGCTTAATCCGCGCCGAATGACGATCCTCATCACTTGCCTTAGGATCATTAATCACAACAAATAACTCCGCACGGTAGGCGGCATACTTCTTGACCGTCTCACGTCGCTTTAAATCTCTGTTGATTACAGCTATCTTGGCCATGACATCCTCAATTCTTAAATGGGAACTTAAATGCTGCCAGTAATGCCTTGGCCTCTGCATCGGTCTTGGCGGTGGTGGTGATGGTGATATTCATCCCCCTCAGCGCATCGATCTTATCGTACTCAATCTCCGGAAAGATGATCTGCTCCTTGACGCCCATATTGTAGTTTCCGCGTCCATCGAATGCCTTCCCTGAGATTCCGCGGAAGTCTCTGATCCGGGGTATCGCAACACTGACCAACCGATCCAGAAATTCATACATCCGGACACGTCTCAGCGTGACCATACATCCAACCGGATAAGCCTCACGCACCTTAAAGGTCGCGATCGACTTCTTGGCCTTGGTCACAACCGGCTTTTGTCCGGCGATCTTCTGCATGTCCCCTACTGCGTTATCCATAATCTTCTTATCAGCAATCGCCTCACCCACACCCATGTTCAGTGTGATCTTGCGAATACGGGGTACTTCCATCATGGATTTGTAGCCAAACTGCTCCATCAGCTGTTTAACAACGGTATCACGATAATATTCTTGCAACCGAGCCATAATTCCCTCTTCCTACTCAGGCGTTGAGCAACTCGCCATTCGATTTGAAATATCGTACCTTGCGCTTGTCTTCTAACGTTTTAAATCCGACTCTGTCAGCTTTCTGCGTTGTCGGATTAAATATCGCTATATTTGAAATCTGTATTGGCTTTTCCATCTCAATGATCCCACCCGCCGTTCCCTTTGCAGGGTTTGGGCTCTGATGTTTCTTAACCTTGTTGATACCCTCAACCAGGATGAGATCGCTATCCGCAATACGCAATACGGTACCGCGCTTTCCTTTATCCTTACCTGTGATGACGATCACATCGTCACCCTTCTTTATCTTCTGCATACTAACTCCTTACCGTGCGCTTAAAGAACTTCTGGCGCAAGGGAGACGATTTTCATAAAGCGCGCATTACGCAGCTCACGTGTTACCGGGCCAAATATGCGGGTCCCGATCGGCTCTAGCTTGGCATTCAACAATACGGCCGCATTGCTGTCAAACTTGATGAGTGATCCGTCTACACGTCTCACACCCTTTGCGGTCCGTACCACAACCGCATTGTAGATCTCGCCCTTCTTGACACGGCCACGGGGCGCCGCATCTTTAATAGTGACCTTAATCACATCACCAATCCCTGCGTAGCGTCGTTTAGACCCCCCCAAGACCTTGATGCACATGATCGATCGCGCACCGGTATTGTCGGCCGCTTGTAGAATAGTTTGCATTTGAATCAT
Organism: uncultured Pseudomonadota bacterium; assembly: GCA_903957805.1. GTDB lineage: Bacteria > Pseudomonadota > Gammaproteobacteria > Burkholderiales > Nitrosomonadaceae > VFJL01. The sequence continues at coordinate 2,335 of CAJBQQ010000068.1, forward strand.
TTTTACTCACTCTTCCAACTTTTCCAGTTCAGGTTGCCCTGTATGGATAGTATTGGATCCCGTTCGGGTTATGACGGCGCCAGTTATTTCCCAGCAGCGCGTATTAAAAATCTAAAAACCAATTGCCTGAAGTGGCGGGATTATACGGTGTCTCTTGCAGGTTAACAAGATATAAACCTCGTTAATCGTAATATCTTAAACAACTTCCCGCCCTAAAATAATTACCCGTCTTCAGTCTCTATTCGTTAAATCAATCAGGCCGGATTGCCCTTTTCAATTAACTTGGTCACACGCCATGCTTTGGTCTTTGAGAGTGGACGGCACTCCTCGATCGTTACCAGATCACCCATATGAAACTCATTGGTCTCATCGTGTGCGTGGTACTTCTTGGTACGGACCATGATCTTTCCATAGAGTGGGTGCTTTACCTTCCTCTCCACCAAGACGGTGATGGTCTTGTTCATCTTATCGCTCACCACTTTACCCGAGAGGCTGCGTCCTGAATTTGTTTCGCTCATGATTGTTTTGCTTTCTGACTGATGATGGTTTTGGTGCGCGCGATATCACGTCGCACAATCTGTAACTGGTTGGTATTACCCAGTTGCTGAGTGGCATGCTGCATCCGTAATCCAAACTGCGCCTTCAGCAATGACATTAATTCTTGCTGTAACTCTGCAGGGTTTTTATTTCTGAGTTCACTTGTCTTCATAATTAACCGCCCAGTTGTCTGACAACAAATGTGGTTTCAATCGGTAGCTTAGCAGC
>CAJBQQ010000069.1 GCA_903957805.1 uncultured Pseudomonadota bacterium
GGTATTGCCGGTGAATCTGATCAATCTGTGCGCTGATCCTTCCCACCGGTTGATTATTCCGGTAGGCGATCCATGCCTGCCATTCTCCATGCTTAAAGAATGAGTTAAATCGGGAAAAATGAAACCTCCGTTCGATGCGTAACGGCGGAACCCACATGGGGTCATCTGCATAGATGTGCCAAGGAAGATCGATGAATCTTCCCATCTCGCGGTAGTTTGTGACCGGGCGCACAGTCACGACGGCGGACGTTAGTTGACTGGACTTCTCATTCATAGCGGAGGATGGATAGAGATGATGGCCGTACATGGGTATTGTATATTATTGCCATGCCTAAGCGCGTTAACTCATTTCCAGGTGGTATCATATTCATCAGTTACACGCCAGCGAGTCGGAATTTTATAGGCCAGAGGGAACGATTAGTTAATGGCACCTGTCAGAGTAATGATCGGACTCGAGAGCACAGTCCATATCAGATAAATTGCCAGTCGAGTTAATAATAGGCCGACATTACAGCTACATCAATGCTCGTCAGCAACCCGAATACCCTCTGATGAAGTAGACTGATGTGATCTGAGGCTAGCAACTCAAACTAGCCGTTATGTTGAGGAAGACTTTAGGCGGCAGTTAGGATTTTTTGTAAAACACTTTATTAAGAGGCTGGTCAATGGATGATCCCATATATAACTTACTGATTTCTTTTACCCTTATTCCTGTTGCGATTGGATTGAATATCTGGGTAAGGCAGCGTCGTCGCCGCCGTCTCAATGAGTCTGGAGAGGGGGAGTTTGATAGCCTCTCGGCAACACTGATATCAACAATAGGCGAAGGTCTTGCCGTGGTTGCGAGTCTGATGTGCGTTATCTGGATCATGGGGGGCATCGTAAGATTCCTATTCCCAGCCATGTTTGGTGCGAAAATTTAGCGGTGATTGATGCCCATCGGAGAGCTAGATCGCTTGAAGGGAGCTATTAACTCCCCCAAGTTTAGGTTGAATTGATACTTGTTGGATGTATTGGATAGATACGTCTTCCAATAGGCACACACACTACCAAAACAGTTCAACTGCTTCTGACTGATGTGTTTAGGCTTTACGGATGGAAGATTTTTTGGCGGCTGACACCTTGGACTTGGGCTTTACCGCCTTCGTTTCTGCTGCTGCCTTTGCCTGCCTCGGCTCAAACTCGAAACCCACCTTCCCACCTGCACCCATCACAAGATAGGCTGAAAATGGCCGCCCCTTCTTAGAAGTAAACTTCGGCAGCAAATCAGTTCTACCCGCCACCAATAGCTTGACGACTTGTTCGCGCTCGATGGGGCGCTTAAGAATTATTTTCCCAGTCTTGAAATCACAACTACGGATGCCGCCGACAGCCTTCTCACAGGTATAGCTCATACCATGATCAAATACCCCGCTGCCACATCGGGGGCATTTTCCGAGGGACTCTTGACCAGAAAAATCCACCTCTTCTGCCGTCTCTTCGCCGTTTCCACCAAAATCAAATTTCATTTCAAGATCATCGTTGAGCTTAATATTGGCATCGAAAAGCCTCCCCATCTTGCTACGAAAGCCTTGCAACGGACCGACTTCTCGCTGGGTAATCAGGGCCTCCATCTCCGCTATTTCAAATTGCCGCCCTGCAAGAATCTTCCACAACGCAAAATCACATTTCTTGCACTGGAACTTCTTGTAGGTCTCATGCACCACACCACCACATTTAGGGCAGGGTGATTTGAGTGTGGAGAAATCTCCACCGATAGTTTCACCACGATTGTTCTTCGCCTGTTCAACCATATGGCGCGTCATGGTAGCGATCTCTTCCATGAAGGAATTACGCTCAAGCTTACCCTGCTCGATCTGACGTAACTTAAACTCCCAGTCACCTGTTAATTCGGGTGAGGTGAGTTCTGGCACCTTCAGACCTCTCAACAATGTAATCAGCGAGAATGCCTTGGCGGTGGGGTGCAGCTCACGCCCGACCCGCTGTAAATAGTTTTCATATACCAACCCCTCGATAACCGAAGCACGAGTAGCCGGCGTACCCAACCCCTTCGCACTCATGGCCTCGCGTAACTCTCCGTCCTCAACTAACTTTCCCGCGTTCTCCATAGCAGATAGCAGCGTAGCCTCGTTGAACCTTGCTGGTGGA
>CAJBQQ010000070.1 GCA_903957805.1 uncultured Pseudomonadota bacterium
GAACATGAACCGTTGACCATTCAATCCGGACGCCATCAATGCGAGCAGGATGGAGGATGGTCCAACCAGCGGCACCACTCTGATACCTTTCTGGTGAGCTACCCGTACTAACTCTGCACCAGGATCGGCTACTGCCGGGCAACCGGCCTCGGATAATAGCCCAACATCGTTTCCCGCTAGGAGCGGGCTGAGGAGATGAGCAATCTCCTCAGGTCGAGTATGCTCATCGAGCACCTGCATTTTAATTTCTTGTAATGGCAGGGTGCAGCCGATTTGTTTTAGAAATTGCCGAGCAGTTTTTGGGTGCTCCACGATAAAGTGGCCAAGAGCTGAGACAGACTGTCGGACTGCAACCGGAATTACCCAGGCGATATCACCCGGACCGAGTGGTGCTGGGATGAGATAGAGTATTCCTTGATTCATATGACCTCTATCCCTTCATGTGACAGCATCTCGACCAGTGCGATCAGCGGCAGTCCTATCAAGGCATTGGGGTCATCTCCTACGATGCGTTCAATTAACGCGATACCTAACCCCTCAGATTTAGCACTGCCAGCACAGTGATAGGGCTGCTCTTTGGCAAGATAATTTTCGATTTTCTGGTCATTTAATTCTCGAAACTTGACATGAGAGAGGGTGAGACTAGTCTGTATGCTGTTGGTACGGCTATTGAAGAGGCTCAGTGCGGTATGAAATGTCACCTCCCTGCCGCTCAGTAAGCGTAACTGCCTCACTGCATTTTCATGGGTCAGTGGCTTGCCGAGGGGAGTGCTCTCCAGAACAGCCACCTGGTCGGCACCGATGATGAGCCCGTCAGGGTAGACTAAGGCACCTGCCCGAGCTTTGTTTTCGGCCAAACGTAGAGCGGTTTCCCCGGGTACTTCACCGGGCAGAGGGGTCTCGTCAATATCTGGGCTACAGATCTCAAAAGGGATCTGCAATCGTTGAAGTAATTCGCGGCGATAAATGGAGCTGGACCCCAATACAAGCTGTTGAGTCAGGTGCGGCATATGTAGAATTCACCCAGGATGGTTGGTTTTTGACAGTCGGGGGCAAAAAATATATCATGCGCAACTTATGTCCGCACGGTTTGTCATAGATGCCCTTGATTTTGTGCGTAATGCTGGGGCACATCATGGTAAAATCACACCCGCTGAATTTGTACGATTGCAAGATTATCTGACCGATAGTCAGGGCTGGCTCGAGTATGCAATCAGCGGCGTTATAGGCAGTGAAGGCAAGCCACTTTTACGGATTGCCGTTCAGGGGGAGATTAACCTCCAGTGCCAGCGCTGCCTTGCTAGTATGGTGCATTTGCTGGACTTGAAGACAGATATTTTACTGGCGAGAGATGAGAATGAGCTCTCTCGTTTTGATGAAGACGATTCTGTAGATGGAGTTTTGGCAGTGCCTGAGATGGATGTGCTGGAACTGATTGAGGATGAGATCATCCTGAGCTTGCCAATTTCAGCCCGTCATCCGGAAGGCAAGTGTTCAACAAGCAGGCCGGTTGGTGAAGAGGCGGTCGGCAGGGAGCATCTCTTTGCTGCGCTGGCGGCACTAAAAAAGCTGCACTGAAATTATTTAAGGAGCGAATTGTTATGGCAGTACAACAGAATAAGAAGTCCCCATCAAAGCGTGGCATGCACCGTTCGCATGATTTTCTGACTAGCTCACCACTAGCGGTCGAGCCCAGCACCGGCGAGGTTCATCTTCGCCATCATATTAGCCCTAACGGCTATTATAGAGGCAAGAAAGTCATCAAGACTAAGGACGATTAAGTCACTTGCGGCTATTCTTCGAGTCACGAAGTTTAGAGTTCAAAGTCTTCAGTCTGTCTGAGCCTTAATGGCACTTAAAACGGACATTACCGTAGCAATAGATTGCATGGGTGGTGATCGCGGCCCCCATGTCACAGTCCCCTCGGCTGTCAATTATCTTCGATCTAATCCAGGGATCAATATCCTTTTAGTAGGATTGCCTGATGCGATCGAAGCTGAGTTGGCTGCTATCAAGTTTATGCCGGATCCCCGCCTGAGAGTTCATGCTGCGAGCGAAGTAGTCAGTATGGACGAGTCGCCCGCGATAGCCATGCGTGATAAGAAAGACTCTTCGATGCGAGTTGCCATTGATCTGGTTAAGCGTGGTGAGGCGCAAGCCTGTGTCAGTGCCGGCAATACGGGGGCATTGATAGCAACCTCACGTTTTGTATTAAAAACATTGCCAGGGGTCGACCGACCGGCTCTTGCGGTGGTGCTTCCTACCATGAAGGGTCACACTTACGTGCTGGATCTGGGTGCTAATGTGGATTGTAGTGCGGAGCAGTTGCTTCAGTTTGGTGTCATGGGGGCTACTCTGGTCTCTTCTGTAGAGGGTAAAGAACGACCAAGTGTTGGTCTATTGAATATAGGTGAAGAAGAGATAAAGGGTAACGAGGTGGTGAAGCACGCGGCAGAGCTGCTACGCAATAGTGATCTTAATTTCTACGGTAATATTGAGGGTAATGATATTTACAAGGGCACAACCGATGTAGTGGTGTGCGATGGCTTTGTCGGCAATGTCACACTGAAAGCTTCAGAGGGTGTAGCACAGATGTTGGCCACCTATTTACGTGAGGAATTTAAGCGCAACCTTCTGACCAGACTTGCAGGGCTCGTCGCACTGCCGGTCATCAAGGCATTCAAACGCCGAGTGGACCATCGTCGCTATAATGGCGCGAGTCTATTGGGGTTAAGGGGTATTGTCATTAAGAGCCACGGATCGGCTGATGGGTATGCATTCAATTTTGCTATTGAGCGCGCGGTGAGTGAAGTGCGAGGTGGAATGTTGCAACATATCAGTGAGCGTGTGGCAGGTCTGCAACAACAGCATCAAGTCTCATCCTTGCATCCTCAACCACTATCAAAAGAAGACGCGGCATGAAGTATTCCAGAATCGTTGGAACGGGTGGCTACCTACCCGAAAAAATTCTTACCAACCAAGACCTTGAGAGACTGGTGGATACCAGCGACGAGTGGATACGAAGCCGAACCGGTATCACTCAACGGCACATTGCGGCCGATCATGAAATGGCGAGTGACCTGGCATTACACGCTAGCCGTAAAGCGATAGAGGCTGCGGGAATAAAGGTTGATGAGATCGATCTCATCATTGTCGCTACAACCACACCGGATATGGTTTTTCCCAGCACTGCCTGTATCCTTCAGGATAAATTGGGTGCTCGGAACTGTCCTGCATTTGACGTGCAGGCAGTGTGTAGTGGTTTCGTCTATGCGCTTGCCACTGCAGACATGTTCATCCGCGCAGGCAAATGTCGCAATGCACTAGTGGTAGGGACCGAAGTTTACTCTCGCATACTCGACTGGAAGGATCGTAGTACTTGTGTACTCTTCGGTGATGGCGCAGGTGCGGTCGTGCTGAGTCAGAGTGACCAACCAGGAATTCTCTCAAGCCATCTTCATGCCGATGGGAGCCATAGTAAAATTCTATCGGTGCCTGGGAGCATTTGTGATGGTAAGGTTCAAGGCACTCCATTCTTGATCATGGAGGGGAACGCGGTCTTTAAGTTCGCGGTAAGAGTCTTGGAAGAAGTGGTACATGAGGCCCTTGCCGAGAATAATTTGCAATCATCAGATATTGATTGGTTGATCCCACATCAAGCTAATATCCGTATCATCAAGTCAACCGCGAAGAAGCTAGGCCTCTCAATGGAAAAAGTGGTGGTCACGGTCGATAAGCATGGGAATACTTCCGCTGCTTCTATCCCACTAGCTCTAGATACTGCGGTCCGCGACGGACGTATCAAGTCTGGCCAGACTGTCTTGCTAGAGGGAGTGGGTGGAGGTTTCACCTGGGGTGCTGTGTTACTTCGTTGGTGAGATATGAAATTCGCTTTTGTTTTTCCTGGTCAGGGTTCTCAATCAATCGGCATGATGAAGGGGTATGCCGATCTCCCCGTGGTACGCGAAACTTTTGCTGAGGCATCTGACATCCTGGATCAGGATTTCTGGGCGATGGCAAATGAAGGGCCAGCAGAAGACCTCAATTTAACGATTAATACTCAGCCATTGATGCTGATGGCAGGGGTTTCAGCATACCGTGCGTGGGAGAGTTTGACGGGTGCAAGACCGGTATTCATGGCTGGTCACAGCCTAGGCGAATATAGTGCATTGGTTGCCTCAGGATGCCTGACCTTCGCTGATGCGCTCTCACTGGTTCGGTTCAGAGCGGAGGCGATGCAGCAATCAGTTCCAGAGGGAACAGGTGGCATGGCGGCTGTTTTAGGATTGGATGATGACAAGGTGCGGATGGTGTGCGATGAGGTCATGAGTACCTATAGCGGGAAATCGCTGGAGCCAGCAAACTTTAACTCACCTGGTCAGGTGGTAATCGCAGGACATAGGGATGCGGTACTGCATGGAATGGAGTTAGCCAAGGCAAAAGGTGCAAAACGCGCAATCATGTTGCCCATGAGTGTGCCTTCACATTGCTCGTTGATGAATCATGCCGCAGAAAAAATGCAGCAACGACTGGAACAGGTGACGCTAAAATCGCCTGCTATCTCAGTACTGCATAATGCCGATGTGCAGTCGCATACAGATGCTGCATCGATCAGAAACATCTTAGTCCAGCAACTATGCAAACCAGTACGATGGACAGAGACGATCCATGCTCTTGCCAGCGCGGGGGTCACTCATGTGGTTGAGTGCGGACCAGGAAAAGTGCTATCTGGACTGAATAAACGTATCGATGAGAGGCTGCAGAGTCTAGCTCTGACAGATACCGAATCATTGCATCAGGCTGTAAGTATATTGGGTTAGATTGGAATCGTATGGGATTTTTCGCCATGCATGATTATGGATATTAATCTATGAAAGAACATATCAACCAGATGTTGCTGCAAGATCAAGTGGTCCTTGTAACAGGTGCCAGTCGTGGGATTGGACAGGCTATTGCATTGAAACTAGGTAAGCAAGGTGCATCTGTCGTTGGCACTGCGACCACTGAGGGTGGTGCAGAGAGGATCAGTCATTACCTGAATCAGGCCGGCATCAAGGGAGTGGGAATGCTGCTGGATGTAACTAAAGCCACTCAGATTGAAAGTCTGTTGGCAGCGATACCCGTTAAGTTTGGTGAGATCACGATACTGGTAAATAATGCAGGGATCACGCGCGATAGCCTGCTGGTCCGGATGAAAGATGAGGATTGGGATGACATCATGGAGACCGACCTTAAGTCGGTATTTCGTTTGAGCCGTGGGGTACTCCGGGCCATGATGAAGGCACGTTCTGGTCGTATCATTAATATTTCATCTGTAGTGGGTGCAATAGGTAACCCGGGGCAGGCTAATTATGCAGCTGCGAAGGCTGGAATATTTGGTTTTAGTAAGTCACTGGCACGTGAAGTGGGTAGTCGAAATATCACAGTGAATTGTATTGCCCCTGGCTTTATAGAGACGGACATGACCCGCACACTAACTGAAAAGCAGCAGCAGGACTTAATTCAGCATGTGCCTCTGGGCAGGTTGGGAAGGCCTGAGGAAGTTGCATCGGCTGTGGCGTTCCTTGCTTCGTCAGCTGCGGGATATATTACCGGTACGACACTTCATGTGAATGGCGGCATGCACATGGATTAGGTGGAGGTGATACGTAGGACCGCTATTTACTGCACTCGGATTGGATAAAATCCAAAGTAATGGCTGATTTGTATCGTTTGGTTTGGATTAGCTGTGATTTTCCAGTATCTGTGAATAATATCCAAACCTGGGTGTGTGGTGTTCTGGTATTGCAAATACCGAAAATTTGCTAGAATGGTGTCGGTTCTTTCTTATCTAAGAAAAGGGGTGTCTGATGGAAAATTTGGAACAGCGCATAAAAAAAATCGTAGCCGAGCAACTGGGCGTGAATGAGGCCGAAGTTAACAACGAATCATCTTTCGTAGATGACTTGGGTGCAGACTCACTCGATACCGTTGAGTTGGTCATGGCTCTGGAAGAAGAGTTTGAGTGCGAAATTCCGGACGAGCAGGCAGAGAAAATCAATACCGTTCAGCAGGCGATTGATTACATAAACTCCCAGAAGAGTTAATTCGGTTTTAACGACGTCCCATGTCAAAGCTATCTTGTCCAAACGAAGAGTAGTCATTACAGGGCTGGGCATTGTTTCGCCTGTTGGCAACACTGTTCCAGATGCATGGGCGAGCATCCTCGCAGGAAAGTCTGGTATCGACCGAATCAGTCGGTTCGATGCCGCAACCTTTGCTTCCCAAATAGCAGGTGAGGTAAAGGGTTTCGATATCACGCAATACATCCCCACCAAAGAAGCTCGCCGCATGGATACCTTTATCCATTACGGTATGGCAGCAGCCATCCAAGCGATAAAAGACGCAGGTATTGATGATATTGCTAGTGGTGATCTTGATGCAGAACGTATCGGTGTAAATATCGGTTCTGGTATTGGCGGTCTACCAATGATCGAGGGAACCCATGACGTTTATCTTGCCGGCGGTCCTCGTAAAATCTCGCCATTCTTTGTTCCTAGCGTCATCATCAATATGGTAGCGGGTAATCTGTCAATCATGTTTGGCTTCAAGGGACCTAACCTGGCCATTGTTACCGCATGTACGACCGCGACTCATTGTATTGGAGATTCCGCACGTATGATCGAGTACGGGGATGCGGATATGATGGTTGCAGGTGGAACAGAATCATGTGTAACCCCACTCACCATCGGTGGTTTCGCATCAGCGAGAGCACTATCAACCCGCAATGACGACCCCACTACCGCTAGTCGGCCGTGGGACACAGATAGGGATGGTTTTGTGCTGGGTGAAGGTGCGGGTGTTGTGGTATTAGAAGAGATGGAGCATGCCAAGCGTCGTGGTGCAAAGATTTACGCTGAACTGGCTGGTTTTGGTATGAGTGCAGATGCCCACCATATGACCGCACCCTCTGAAGATGGTGAAGGTGCCGCTCGATGTATGAGGATTGCACTTAAGAATGCAGGTATGGCTAATGATGAGATGGATTACATCAATGCTCATGGTACTTCAACACCGCTGGGTGATCTGGCCGAAACAATGGCGATAAAGCGCTGTTTTGGTGAACATGCAAAAGATCTCGTGGTTAACTCTACCAAGTCCATGACAGGCCATTTGCTCGGTGCAGCTGGTGGGGTGGAGGCAATCTTCTCTGCACTAGCCGTATACCATCAGGTGGCACCTCCGACCATTAATATCTTCAACCAAGATCCGAAGTGTGATCTGGATTATGTTCCCAATACCGCAAGGGAGATGAAGATCAATGCGGCGATGTCAAATTCCTTTGGATTTGGGGGCACGAACGGTACGCTGGTTTTCCGTAAAGTCTGACCATGCTCTCGTAGTGCAGTGAGTATCTGCAAGACATGCATATACTAAAACGCATAACCCTCTTAGTCTTGGTTGCAGCTTCCTTGTTTGTTGGGTGGTTTGCCTATCATGTTCAAGATCCTGTCCAGATTCCCATAACTCCCTACGAACTCTCCATTAAACCTGGAAGCAGTCTCAGAACTGTTGCCAAGCAGTTAGCCGGCGCAGGCGCTTTACACGATACCTGGTCATTCATACTGTTATCACGGTTAATGGGTTACTCCTCATTACTCAAAGCGGGCGACTACGAACTCACTGAAAGCATTTCGCCATGGCAACTACTAAAGCGAGTCACCAATGGTGATGTTAATCAGAGCGAGGTTAGATTCATAGAGGGCTGGACCTTCTCTCAGCTCAGAAAAACCCTGAATGAACATCCCGC
>CAJBQQ010000071.1 GCA_903957805.1 uncultured Pseudomonadota bacterium
AGCTCCATATGCTGGGCATAATTCCAGTAATAGGCCTCATCCGGAATCAATTGCGCCTGTCCGAGATAGATCAGTCTGAGCATCAGACTGAATGCAACCACCCCGACCGCCGCCACCCTCCATCGTAAATCGAGTGATGGGGCATTCTGACCCGCGGGGAATACATAGAAAGCCGATCCAAGATAGTTGATCACTGAGGTCGCAGCAATCGCCGGGAAGATGGCCAATGAAGCCGGCACCTGCCAGAGATTGATTAGGAAGGCTAATACCCCACCCCGTGTCAGTAATGCAAAGACTCCAACCGTCAGAAAACGACCGAACTGATCCCACCTCAGATAGCCTGCATGATGTAACCTGAATGACCACTTTGAATTGAGCGAGTAGTTCACCGTCGCGGCCACGAAGAAGCTGCTGACATGGGCCACAGCAAGGCCCACCTCTCGACTCATCAGCCAGTGAAATAGCAGTGCATCGACCGCCACACCGAACAACCCCACCGCTGCAAAACGACTTGCTGTGCCGACAGAGACTGTACCCCCGGCCAGTACCATCAGCCTCTGTAGGTAGGTCCACTGATGAACGAAGGATAGCTTTGAGCTGCCTTGTGTCCGATCCTGAAAGCAGATCGGAACCTCAACCACCCTGAACTTACCCTGCCCTGCCATGATCAGCTCGAGCAGGATCTTGTACCCTCTGGCATTCTCTGCAATGGTCGATGCAAGATCCCGTCGGAAGGCGAAGAATCCGGAGGTGGCATCATTCACATCGCAGATGGGCCGTGCGAGCCAACCACCGACGCGAGACAGCCACTGCCGGTACCAAGGCCATCCCTCAGTACTGCCTCCGGGTACGTAACGACTGCCGACAGACACATCATGACTTCCATCCAGTACAGGTTGAACCAGAGCGGCCAATCTCTCTGGTGGATGGCTCAGATCCGCATCCATCACCACGATCACCTCACCCTGTGCTACTGCAACACCGGCCAAGATGGATGCAGTCAGGTCAGGCTTCTCGCGACGCTCAATCAGTCGAACAGGGGAATGCCCCTCCCAAGCACGGACCTTCTCAGGGGTCCCATCCTTGGAGCCATCATCAACAATGATGACCTCAAAACTATCCTGCGGCAGATCGAGTTCAAATAGACGCGTCAATAACGGATCAATATTGTCCGTTTCGTTCAGCGTGGGAATAACTACAGAGAATCTCATCAGGCAGACTTATCTACGCCCGCGTCTATGGAAGGGTTGCTTCGAGACGGTGACAAACGGGAATCGAGGGATTGGCTATCTTGAAGTTGAAGCATCGCATAACCGCTAATCCTAGCATAACTGCCCATAAGAGAGGCACATCATACGACTCACAGACCTCATTTTTTAAAGAATCTCTGAATGACGATAATGACTGACGACACCAGCACGGACTCGGACAGAGATGACGGCAAATGGGATACCTATACGGTATAATGCCCCCCTTTCGCTTGAATGAAGCTTGAATGAGCCCCTCATTCTTGGTGAATGACGATTTCAGACCCTCCCTACCCATGCCGATACTGCAAGGAAGCGAACTCGAGTGTGTACGCGGTGACCGCAGACTATTTAAGGGTGTTAACTTCTCCCTTGATGCGGGTGAACTGCTGCAGGTTCACGGACCCAATGGCAGTGGCAAGACCAGTCTTCTAAGGATGCTGTGCGGTCTCGCAACCCCGGCCCAAGGGCAGATACTCTGGCGTGGTGCCGATATCCGCTCCCTTAAGGGAGATTATTATGGTGAGATCACCTACCTCGGTCACTTAAGCGGCGTGAAGGATGACCTCACCGCGATCGAGAATCTACGTATCTCGAGCGCGCTATCCGGTGCCGAGATTGATACCAAGAAAGCGCATGGAGCCCTCCGACAGATGGGTCTCGGGGGTCGAGAGTCACTCCCTGCTAAGGTACTGTCACAGGGACAGAGACGCAGAGTAGCTCTGTCACGACTGCTGGTCTGTGGGACGGTCTTATGGATACTGGATGAGCCCCTGGCAGCACTGGATGTTGCAGCTGTGAAGCTAATGCAAAGCCTACTCGAGCAGCATCTAAATCAAGGTGGAATGGTGGTCATGACGACCCACCAAGAGATCGATATCGCTGCCGTCTCGACCCACCGTTTACAGCTGAGCTAGCATGTCTCTATGGGTCATACAGCGGGATCTACTTCTAGCGATGAGACGTCGTTCAGACGTCCTGACAACGCTGTTTTTTTTCATCATCGTGGTAAGCCTATTCCCGCTCGGTGTTGGGCCGGAAATGAATATGCTCCGGACCATGGCACCGGGTGTGGTATGGGTTGCAGCACTGCTGGCATCGATGCTATCACTGGGGAGGATGTTCTCAAGCGACTATCTGGACGGCACACTCGAGCAGATGCTGATATCACCCCAGTCCCTCTCGATGCTGGTATTGGGCAAGGCGATGGCACACTGGCTCGTGACCGGAGTGCCGTTGGTTCTGATGTCACCAGTTCTGGGTATCCAGTATGACCTATCAACCGACGCCCTTCTGATACTGACCGCATCATTACTACTAGGGACACCGGTTCTAAGTCTGATCGGGGCGATCGGCGCAGCACTGACTTTAGGGCTACGGGGCGGAGGTGTACTGGTATCGCTCTTGGTGCTTCCGCTCTATATCCCGGTACTGATCTTTGGTGCGGGGGCGGTTGAGGCCAGTACAGCAGGCCTAGGAGCGGGTGCGCACCTGTCACTGCTGGGTGCATTTCTGTTGGCATCGCTCGTATTATCCCCTTGGGCGACCGCAGTTTCATTGCGAATTTCGATGGAATGAAGAAAGCCATTCTGAATTTCTGCATTTTGGTTTAAAATCGGCGGCTGCAAACTGAGGGCTCAGGCTTTTAAACATGGCAATTAACTGGTTTAAATATTCCTCTCCAGCAAGTTTTTACGTCTTGGCGGGGAAAATGATCCCGCTATTCTCTATCGCTGCGACCATATTATTTGCGGTAGGTCTGTATATCGGTTTCTTTGTTGCGCCCACTGATTTTCAGCAGGGTGAGGCCTACCGAATCATCTTCATTCATGTGCCTGCGGCATGGATGTCCATGTTCCTCTACGTGATGATGGCCGTTTGGGCAGGCATCGGACTCGCATTCAATACCCGCCTCTCCTCCATGATGGCCACCGCCATTGCGCCGACAGGGGCGATGTTCACATTCCTGGCTTTATGGACGGGTGCGATCTGGGGAAAGCCCATGTGGGGAACCTGGTGGGTATGGGACGCACGTCTGACATCCGAACTCATTCTTCTGTTCCTCTATATCGGATTCATGTCTCTACAGGCAGCGATAGATGATCCACGCCGTGCCGATAAGGCGGGTGCAGTGATCGCGCTGGTCGGTGTGGTCAATATCCCGATCATCTACTTCTCCGTAAAATGGTGGAATACCCTTCACCAGGGTGCGACTGTCAGCGTGACCTCTTCACCGAAAATGGCCGCG
>CAJBQQ010000072.1 GCA_903957805.1 uncultured Pseudomonadota bacterium
ACCAGTTCCGCCATCGAGTGGCTACTGATACCGGTCAAAAGAGCCATCAGAATGATTCGATACATAAACACCCCCAATCTATTGATTTAAACGTTTCAATGCATTCACAGCATTAACATCGCCACTCGCAGCCGCCAACCGGAACCATTTCACGGCCTCTTTCACATCCTTATCGACCCCATGACCGTTCAGGTACATCAATCCGAGACTGGTCTGCCCGTACTTATCTCCCTTTATCGCGGACTGACGGAATAATCTTGCCGCCTCTGGATAGTTCTTTGTCACACCATCCCCATTAAAGTGCATCGCTCCGAGGTTATTAAATGCACTGGTATTGCCCTGTGATGATGCCAAGAGTAACCACTTCATCGCGTCCGGATAGCTGCGTGTCGTGCCCTCCCCCTTCAGGTACATCATACCGAGCATGGCCTGTGCATCTGAATTCCCTTTCTCAGCGAGTGGCCTGAATAACCTGATCGCTTGCACGTAAACGCTCTTGTTATAGGCATCACCCGCGTCATCGATCGGGGCTGCTGCCACACCGACGGTGGCGAGAGTTAATGGAATCATCAGTGAGAGGGACGCGATGCCAGCACTCAGTCGTTTTATATTGGGCATTATTTCTCTATTTTTTTGATGAAGGTACCGATCATTCTGATCAGAATTAATTCTGTTGTTAGGATAACTCAATCACGAGAGACTGATAAGTATAACCATGGTCTGAATAAAGGGGTTCTGATCCGGCGAGTCCGGACCAGAATCTAACCCTCACCAGGAACATGATCACCACCCCACTCACGCCAACCTCCAATCAGCGGGAAATACAGACCGATCATGATAGGACGCTGATCAGTCCGTCTCATGATTGCGGAATAACGCTCCATCTGGTCACGGTATCGTTCCTGCTCGCGGTCAAGAAACTCTTCAAGATCAGATCCGGTATGGCTGCTGGTCTTGTAATCCACGATCCACCGATTTCCATCCTCATCCAGGAAGGTCCGGTCGATCACCAGGTCCATCCTCCTTCCATCAATCAATCCGGTCAGACGGAGTTCATTCTGCGCCTCTGCCTGAGGGCCGAGTAGCCATCTCCCACGTGGGTCGGTGATGGAGTACTTGATTGATCTGATCACACGCCCGATCGCAATCTCGAGATCATCTCCACTGACCCCGCATTCAATCAGGTTCTGTTTGAAGGTGTCCTTAAGATGATCCAATCGTGATTCGTTCCAACCCTCCAAACGGTCCTCTGCAATCCTCTCGAGCCAATGGTGGACCACACTCCCTGCATGACGTGCTGCCTCACCCGCCCATGAGTACTCGATTCGATTCTGAGAGGAGCTTGTCTCTGTCGGTGGAGACCATTCAACCGGATCGGGTGCAACTGGTAACTTCCATTCGGATGAAAGGCGTCTTAACGATTGATCGATCAATCCGTCCCCTGACGTAATCTCTTCTGAGGATATTTTTTTAACCCTCTCAGGGTCTGAGATCGACTCCTCATAGTATCTCGATGATACAGGCCAGATCTTACTCAGCAATGACTTACGGGGAGGTACTTTCAGAACGACTCCATCTTGATCACGACCGAGGGGGGCGCTACCGAGTAGGTGTAGCCTCCTCCTCGCACGTGTCGATGCAACATAGATTAAACGCTGATCCTCAAAGTGAGATTTATCCGAGTCCAGCTTCTCAATCCATGAGTAGATCGGGTCACCCGTTGACCCCGTCTCTTGGATCGGCGCCATCAAGAGATCAGAGCCCTCCCCCTCTAAATCCCGTCTGTCACTTGATCTTGGGATCTCCATCCACATGAATAACTTCTTCTCGTTACTGCGAGAGAGTCTTCCTAGTCCGGGTACGATCACATGATCGAACTCAAGTCCCTTGGACTTGTGGATGGTCATGATCTGAAGACGGTCAGGTGCACCCAGATCGGGGAGCGCGAAGAGTCTCTCCAGCCCACTCTCGAAGAGACTTAAGTCTGGAATGGATCCGTTCTCTTCATTCGATTCGAGATGGTCGAGATAGATCTTTGCATCAGCTAAGTCCGTGATATCGGTCACGCAG
>CAJBQQ010000073.1 GCA_903957805.1 uncultured Pseudomonadota bacterium
AAGAACGACGAGTCTTTCGGGTTCCGGCTGGCATACGGTTGATGCAAGGGGGATCTGGCGACCCGAGACTGATCTAATGGGGAAGCACGAGGTTAGTTTTGGATTTCATCACAGCCAATACACTTTAAAAAATCCTGTAGACGCGACCCTTGCGTGGCAGACGGGGGCACCTAGGAGCAATGGTACGGCGGTTCAAAACTTATACTCGAATTCTCAAGGGAAGACTCAGATAGAGGGTTACTGGGTTCAGGATGCCTGGGATTTCAAGAAGGATTGGAATTTTACTTTTGGTGGCCGATTTGAAAAGTGGAGCGCGTATGACGGTCTGAATACATCGACCATACCTGAGGTAAGAACAGCCTTCTATTTAGACCCCACTTTAAATGTCACAACAGCAGAAGCTGCGAGACTTTCTACAATCAATCAGCCTCAGAGTGATGAATTTCGTTTTTCACCCAAGGGAAAATTGAGTTGGTCGGTAACAGACAAGACGGTCCTTGGTGCCGCTATTGGCCAATCTTATCGATTCGCCACCGCATCAGAGCTCTTTCAGACAACGACAACTGGGACGGGTGCTTCAGCAGTTACAGTTAATGGAAATCCCAACCTCAAGCCGGAGGATGCGGTGTCATCCGAGGTCTCGTGGCAGTATGCCCTAGACAAAGGCAGGCTGCGCACGAGCTTCTTCCAAGAGCGGATAAAAAATGCAATTTACAGTCAGATGGGTATAGTCAATGGAGTGGCAACAAGCTTTGTTAATAACGTGGACCAGACTGACGTTAACGGTTTTGAGGCCGCAGCAGATATCAATGACTTCCTCGGCATAAGAGGTTTTAGTATCTCGGCCAATGGGACCTGGGCAGATGCCAGAGTTACAAAGAACTCGGCTTCAGATGCGGCGGCGGTGGCGGCGCAAGTGACGGCAAATGCTGTCGCTGATGCTGCCTGCAAGACTCAAGTTAAGAGCGCTACTGACAACACTCCCAAAGATGATGGTTACTCATGTCCTACAGCCGTTGCAAACGTTAATGCTGCAAACCCATCAGCAGGTCAACGACTAGCTAGGGTCCCTGAATTTAAGGCAAACCTGGTGGCTAGTTACCGTGTGAATGATAATTGGTCGTCCTCAGCAAATTTACGGTATAGCAGTGCCGTTTTTAGCCAGCTCAATAACAGTGATACCCAAGGCCATACTTACGTCGGGAATACTGCGATAACTGTTGTGGATCTGATTACCAATTACAAGTTTAATAAGTACCTGACCGGAACCGCCGGAATTAACAACGTTAATAATGAACGACACTGGCAATTCCACATGTTTCCAATGCGAACCTACTTCGTTCAGGCAAGATTTAGTTATTAAAGATTTACAAGTGCGCACCCTCAGGCCGATTGATGATCCAAGTAGACTGGATCATTTTTCTTTTGCCCAACTTATTTATCCGGAAAGGAAGTTGATTCAATGGAAAAAGAACTCGGCTTCGCACACTTTCTTGCTCAAGTCGATGGAGTCGGCATCAGCGTACTGGTCCTATTGCTGGCCTTATCGGTTGCGAGTTGGTACCTGATATTCACCAAGGGGATTGCCAATCTGCTGGAGGGTCAACGAGCAGAAGTCTTTCTCAAACGATTCTGGGATGCAGACTCCCTGCAGGAAGTGAATTCAACGATGAAAGGTCACCCAGCAGACAATGCCTTCGCACAGCTCGCACAACTGGCATTAGATGCGGCGGCGGCTTCTGAGAAGCATGATCTTCAGAAGTTGGAGGCTGCGGGAGGGGCGAGTGAGTTCTTCACCCGAGTATTACGTAATGGCATCGATCAGGAGGCTACTCGTGTTGAGAACGGTCTCACGGTAATAGCCTCTGCCGGCTCGGCTGCGCCCTATATCGGTCTATTTGGAACGGTGTGGGGTATCTATCATGCACTGGTCCAGATCGGCCTATCTGGGCAAGGGACGCTGGACAAGGTGGCGGGGCCAGTGGGTGAGGCATTGATCATGACGGCACTGGGACTGGCGGTAGCGATACCTGCTGTACTCGCCTATAACGCATTCGTGAGGCGAAACCGCATCTGGTTGGCGCGATTAGATACCTTTGCTCATGATCTATTTACACTGATCGCTGTCGGTGCCAAGACGAATAGTTCTGCGGGGGATGTGATTCCGATGCGAGTAGCAACTCCAGTCAAGGGGAGTAAATAATGGCATTCGGAAGCATGAGCGGAAGCTCACGTCAGGCACCGCTGGCAGAGATCAATGTCGTACCACTGGTGGATGTGATGCTGGTACTGCTGGTGATCTTCATCATCACTGCTCCATTACTCACTCATTCAGTGAAGGTCGATCTACCGAAGGTATCGAGCAGCCCCAATATCACACAGCCGGACCATATCGAGTTCGGTATCCGTAGTGATGCTAGCCTCTACTGGAATGGTGAACCGGTCGAGCTAGAACAACTGGCTGAGAGATTTGCAGCGACGGCGGCACAGAGTCCTAATACCGAGCTGCATATCCGTGCTGACCGGAATGCTCATTACGAGCATGTTGCCCGTGTAATGTCCATCGCAGCAAAGGCCGGATTAGTACGAATCGGGTTTGTCACGGACCCATCTCAACCGTAGCAATCTCCGGTATCAGTTAACAAATTCCGTTGGCCAAAACATGTAGTTTTCTGCGGTTTTTAACTCGGTAAAATCCTATTGTGGAGTGCCGCGAAAACAGGGGTCTTGTAACCTCGAAGGCCGATTTGGCTAAGATGCTGGGGAAGTCACTTCACAAACACTCCCGCAAAATTCCAGGTTTTCACAAAACCGGTCATAATGACCACTCTCATTGAGTGGCCCTGCTCGTCTATACTAGAATTGTTTAGTAATCTCTATGCAAGGCTTCATTGCTGCAAACTATTAACACTAGAAGTGTAGTCCGTTGCCGTCTCCCATCTGGATGCCGCCATCGGGCCCCGTGAGGCAAAAAGTGCAACCATTTAAAATGCATCTACGGTTTAACTCAGGATTGATTTCGAGGGGGTCGTTGTTGATGGCCTGCCTATTATTCAGTGCCTGCACCTCTCTTCCTAAGTCGGTCAGCGATATCCCGGTGGTTGAAATCTCCTACAGTCAGGCTAACCAGAGTACGAATAAAGGTGCATCAGTCCGATGGGGTGGATCCATCATTGAGGTGGAGAACGAGCAAGACGCTAGCCTAGTGCAAATACTGTTTTACCCTCTCGATTCTTACGGACGACCTCAGCTCAATAAGGCGAGTGAGGGACGGTTTGTCATTAAGAGTCCAGAATTTTTGGATCCGGCGGTCTATGCCAAGGATAAGGAGGTCACGATCGTGGGGCTGCTTGCAGGTGATATCGAGCGCACCATCGGTAAGAGA
>CAJBQQ010000074.1 GCA_903957805.1 uncultured Pseudomonadota bacterium
ATGCCCAGGCTGCAAACTCAGCCTGGGCATTGAACAAGTGCAAGAACTCTTCTGCTAATTAATCGAAAGGCTTAGCCCTTGGAGTCTCATTCGTGGAGGCTGGCAGGATGGGCAGCTTGAAATCGGGCTGTTTTCCGGTCAGGGTCTTCAGGAAGGATACGATCTTGGCATTCTCTTCCTTGCTGAAGTCGCGGCCAAGCTGTATTCGGCCCATTGTATCCACTGCATCCTCAAGAGTCTCTGCGGCGCCATCGTGGAAGTAGGGGTAAGTTAGTTCAACATTGCGTAGGGTAGGCACTTTGAACACAAAACGGTCTGAAGCCTTGCCAGTAACTCCTATCCGACCCTCTTCCTTGCTAGCTGTCTTGTAAGGCTCACGAACACCCATCTTTTGGAATGAGGTTCCACCGACAGCTGTCCCGTAATGACAGCTTGTGCAGCCACTATCCTTAAACAGCTTGTAACCATCAAGCTCAGCCTGAGTGATGGCCTTCTTGTCGCCTTTAAGCCATTTATCGAACCGTGAGTCCGGGGTAACTAAGGTCTCTTCAAAGGCTGCGATGGCATCGGTCACCATGCTGATGTTAACTTGATCTGATCCAAAAACCTGCTTGAATCGAGCGCGGTATTGAGGGATGGAGGTCAGCACACTTACTGCTAATTCGTGTGTGAATGCCATCTCACCGGGGTTGGCGATAGGTCCGCCGGCTTGCTCCTTCAGATCCTTAGCACGACCATCCCAGAATTGTGCAAGCATCATGCTGGAGTTCAGGACTGTTGGTGCGTTGATGGGTCCTTGTTGCCATTTATGCCCGATAGAGGTCTTGATGTTGTCGGTCCCACCCATACTGAGGTTGTGGCAAGAATTGCACGAGATGAAACCAGATTTAGAGAGGCGTGGATCAAAAAAGAGCATTTTGCCCAGCTCCACCATTCCTACATTCTTTGGTGCGACGGCTTTAATTGGTTGTATAGGTTCGCTGGCTGATGCTGTGGCCGAGGCGGCAATAGCTCCAATAGATAGCAGCGATACAATGAGTGCTCGCAATATCATTAGTATTCTCCTTAAAACGCGGCTGTGGTGGCGCAGCCGATTACGCCTTACGAAATATAAACCCTTTATAAGAAACTGACCATGGCAGTTTATAACGACGACTCCCGATTCCTAAGTAAGCCTAATCGATTTGCTTGGCGGGTGTGGCCGCGGATTGATCCTCGTTATGACTATAGCCGCTATAACAGCCGCCGTCATGAAGATCGGTGTTGAGTAGGCGGGCTAACTCGGTCAAGGCCTGTTGATAAACTTGGCGTTTGAACTCAACGACTGATGCTAATTCGACCCAGTATTGATTCCATCTCCAGGCATCGAATTCAGGTCGGGCGCTGGTACGTAGCGATACATCGCAGTCTCGCCCAACCAAGCGCAATAGAAACCAGATCTGTTTTTGGCCACGGTAGTTTCCCCGCCATTCGCGTCTTACCCATTGATCCGGTACTTCATAGCGCAACCAGTCACGAGTGCGGCCGATAATTTTGACGTGGTGTGGGTGTAGGCCCACCTCCTCTGTCAACTCCCGATACATCGCTTGCTCTGGACTCTCGCCCGCCTTGATGCCGCCCTGCGGGAATTGCCAGGAGTCTTGCTTAATGCGTTTGCCCCAAAAGACTTCGTTTTTTGAATTTAGAAGAATGATGCCAACATTGGAGCGGTATCCGTTACGGTCGATCATGTGATTTGCCTGATGATTCGTCACAGCGATATGAATTTTTTCATATTTTATCCTAGATTGAAAGTGGATATCAGATTAAACAGTCACCTACAAGAGTTATCCCGATTTTATAAGATCAAAATGAAGCATAGGTATGACAATCAATTTTTCTTGGAACGCGTC
>CAJBQQ010000075.1 GCA_903957805.1 uncultured Pseudomonadota bacterium
CCATGAGTCTCGTGGAGATTTTGCCCGTACCGAGATTATCGTCCCCGATGCGGCCCACGGCACCAATCCAGCCACGGCGGTGATGTGTGGTTATACCGTGGTAGAGATTCCTACCGGCAAAGAGGGCGATGTCGACATGGACGCGCTAAAAGCTGCAGTAGGGCCGAAAACAGCCGGATTAATGCTGACCAACCCATCCACACTCGGCATATTCGAGAAGAACATTGCCGAGATGAGCAAGATCGTTCATCAGGCCGGCGGACTCCTCTACTATGATGGTGCAAACCTAAACGCGATTCTTGGTAAGGTAAAACCAGGGGATATGGGCTTTGATGTGATTCACATCAATCTGCATAAAACATTCTCAACCCCCCACGGCGGCGGCGGACCAGGATCTGCCCCGATCGGAGTTGCCGAGCGCTTGTTACCCTTCATGCCGGTACCGATTGTGACGCTTGAAGAGGGAAAGTATCGCTGGCTGACAGAGAAAGAGATCCCCCTGTCCATCGGCAGACTTTCGGCTCATATGGGCAATGCCGGGGTACTGCTGAGGGCTTATATTTATATCCGTCTGCTCGGTGCCGAGGGGATGTACCGAGTGTCTGAGTTTGCAACGCTCAATGCCAACTATTTAATGGCCGAATTGAGCAAGGCTGGATTTGAAATTGCCTACCCAACTCGCCGTGCCAGTCATGAATTCATCGTTACACTTAAAGACCTCAAGGATAAGACCGGCGTCACGGCAATGAATGTTGCTAAACGTCTGTTAGACAAGGGTTACCATGCCCCAACCACCTACTTCCCGATGCTGGTACCAGAATGTCTGCTGATCGAGCCGGCTGAGACCGAGTCTAAGCAAACGCTTGATGCCTTCGTCACGTCCATGAAGGAGATCCTAGCCGAGGCGCATACCGACCCAGAGATGCTTAAAGCGGCGCCGCATAACACACCTGTTCGCAAACTAGATGACGTGAAGGCTGCACGGGAACCAAACTTAACTTGGAAGCAGTCGCCCTGATACCACTCTCACTGCCCCTTGTTCAAAAGGCTACATCCGTAATATATGTAGCAATCGGACTCACCAAAATGATCGCCGGGTTGACGGTCTCCTTGGCTGCTGCCGGTTATAAAGAATCCATCTAGGCGTCGAAGTTCAATTACACAGACTAGCAGGGTGCATTAAACTGTCAGAAAATGCATGTGTAGAGTTCATTCACTGGACTTTCAAACCTGATCGCATAATAAAAAATCCAAGCAAACTCCCACAATCTGCTAACGACTCATTCCTCTTGAGCCGAAATCGAGTTGTGATGCTGCTGCTATAATTTAAACTCCTAGTCGCACACTTATAAATATGCATACACTCATCTGCGGTTCGATCGCCTACGACACCATCATGGTCTTTAACGACCACTTCAAGAATCATATTCTGCCGGAGAAGATTCATATCCTGAATGTTGCCTTTCTTGTTCCTGATATGCGCCGAGAGTTTGGTGGCTGTGCCGGCAATATTGCCTATAATCTACAAATGATAGGGGGCTCTCCTCTGATCATGGCTACAGTGGGGGATGACTATCAGCCCTATGACTATCGTCTTCAGAAACTGAATCTGGCACAAACTCATATCCGTCCTGTGAACGACACATTCACCGCACAGGCATTCATCACCACTGATCTGGCTGACAATCAGATCACTGCATTCCACCCCGGCGCAATGAATTTTTCTCATCATAATCATGTGACTGATGCCAAGGATGTAAGTCTTGGTATCCTCGCGCCGGATGGGCGTGATGGCATGTTGCAACATGCGCGCGAATTTCATGAGGCCGGCATTCCATTCCTGTTCGATCCGGGGCAGGGGCTACCAATGTACAACGGTGAGGAACTGCTCGATTTCATCGACAAGGCCGATTACATTGCAGTCAACGACTATGAGGGCCAGTTATTGCAAGAGCGTACCGGAAAGACACTGGAAGCTCTGGCGAAACTAGTTAAGGGGCTTGTGGTCACAAGAGGGTCAGAAGGGTCTATTATTTATGCTGATGGACAGCAAATTGAGATCCCCTGCGTCAAGCCTGAGGAGATGCTCGACCCGACAGGTTGTGGTGATGCCTATCGTGCCGGATTGCTATACGGCATTGCAAACAGCATGGACTGGCAAACGACCGGGTCACTTGGATCACTCATGGGCGCTCTGAAAATTGCACGACGAGGCGGGCAGAATCACAGTTTCAGCCGGGATGAAATCGGTCAGCGCTATTTTGAGGCTTTTGGGAGTCGGATTCTCTAAGGAGACACTATGAAAAGTATTCTGACGGCAGTATTGATCGGTCTATCCACAATCATACTAAGCGGCTGCGCAACCGGCTTGGGAGGTGGCACTTATTCACGTGATCAGGCCCGGCAAGAGCAGACCGTTCGAACCGGCATAGTGGAGAGTGTGCGTGAGGTACAGATTGAGGGCACCCGTAGCATGGTAGGTGCAGTTGCCGGCGGGGTGGCAGGTGGTATCGGGGGAAGTTATATGGGAGATGGCACACTCGGCGCACTTGGCGCAGTACTCGGTGCTGTCGGAGGTGGGCTGTTGGGGCAAGCAGCTGAGGAAGGGGTAACTCGCAGGAAAGGAGTAGAGATCACTATCAAACTCGATAACGGATCACTCGTCGCGATCACCCAGGAAGTTGAAGAAAATGAAACCTTCAAACCCGGTGAACGCGTCCGCATCCTATCGGGAAGCGGGGCCTCACGAGTAACCCATTAGGGAAATCTTAAGACTGTCCGTATTGATGCAATAATGGAAGTATGAATAATACTCCCAGTCTTCTGATACGAATCTTCCGCGCAACTCGATTATTTCTGCATGTCCTTTCCGGACTTATTCAGTCCGCCGTATATCCACATCTCAGTCAGCCCACGCAGAAGAGCATGGCGCAGAAATGGTCATCAGGTCTGCTCTCGATACTCTGTATCAGATTGCGCTGTGGCGGTACACCACCACCCATCTCGGTCCTGCGAGTGATGCTAGCGGCCAATCATGTCTCGTGGCTGGACGTGTATGCACTCATCTCGGTATGCCCTGCTCGCTTCGTCGCCAAGTCTGAGATTCGTAATTGGCCTCTACTTGGATGGCTAAGTCAAAATGCGGGCACGTTATTCATTGAACGCACAAAACGCAGCGACACTGCTCGTATCAATCAAGATATCAATAACGCCCTGACTATTGGGGATCGAGTTGCAGTATTCCCGGAAGGCACCACCAGTGACGGTACCGAATTGCGGCACTTTCATGCTTCATTATTACAGCCGGCAGTGATTGAAGAGACTTGGTTATACCCGGTCGCGGTCCGTTATCATGATTCGACAGGTCAGATCAGTCAGGCGGCTGCCTACGTTGAGGTCTCACTATTGGGCTCGCTTCAACAAATATTACGGCAGCCTTGGATTGAAGTGGAATTGATCTTTTCCGATCCGATCAATAGCATCGGGAAAAATCGACGGGAACTGGCCCGCTTCGCTGAGCACGCTATCGCCACCGCGTTATCCCTGCCGGTGCCTCACAAGCTACTTGGAAAACTTCCCGGTCTTCCAACCGAACAGCTGTAAGACTCCCTCCCCACAGACAGCCTGTATCCAGCGCAATCAGGTTGTCCTTTATCTGCAAACCTAATGCCGACCAGTGGCCACAAATGACAGTGACATCTTGACTAACCCGGTGCGGCATTTCAAACCATGGAAGATAGCCGGTTGGAATATCCTTCAACTGACCCTTGAACGCAAAATTCATTCTCCCATCAGAGCTGGATACGCGCATACGAGTCATGGCATTGGTGACTACTCTCAAACGATCATATCCGGTCAGACTGTCGTCCCAGCGATCAGGCTGATTGCCGTACATATGTGAGAGAAACTCATGGAATTGACTACCACGTAGCGCTGACTCCACCTCTTTAGCGAGCATTTCAGCCTGCGCTATACTCCATGATGGCAGTAGACCGGCGTGCACCATGACAGAGTTATTCTCCACATACATCAGCCTCTGTTGCCGCAACCAATCGAGCAGATCATCCCGATCAGGGGCATTCAATATATCCTGAAATGTGTCGCTACCATGCTGCTTGGCATAACCTCCTGCAACCATGAGCAGATGTAAATCGTGATTTCCCAGCACCATGACGACTGAATCGCCTAATGACTTTACGAAACGCAATAGAGTTAAAGACTCTGGCCCACGATTGACGACATCTCCCACCAACCACAGCCTATCTGCCACAGCATCAAAAGTAAGCATGTCAAGAAGCTGTCTGAACTCTTTATAACAGCCCTGCAAGTCACCGATTGCGTAAGTAGCCATATGGGGAATAAAAGAGGCAGCACCAAACCTTACAAAAAATAAAGGGCGGCTCCGGGCCGCCCCTACATTGACCTAGCTGTCACTACAAATTACTTCGCCTGACTCACCATGTAGTCCACCACCGCTTTGACATCATCATCGGACAGACTGGCATTACCACCCTTAGCAGGCATCGCATTCTTACCTTTGATCGCGCTGGCATAGAGCACTCCATTGCCGCTCTTGATCCGCGGAGCCCATGCCGCCTTGTCACCCTGTTTAGGTGCACCCGCTGCCCCGCTCATGTGACACGCAGCACAACTGGCGTTATAGATCCCCTGGACCTTGTCTGCACCACTAGCAGCTGGGGTAGACGCTGCTGATGCAGTTTGAACAATTCCCGATCCTGAGTTCGCATCAGTCGGCGGCAAATCACTCGCCATCACCAACTCACCCACAGGTTTCAATCGTTTAGCGACTGACTCATCGGTCAAAGCGGAGTCATTTTTATCAACTGAAATGCCGCCCGTAGCGTACTGTGCCAGCATCACGACAATCGCGATTGGGAACACAATAGCAAGCAGTAGAACTGTAATTAACTGTTTCGGCGTCTTGATTCCGCCGGAATCTTCTTCAGTATTGCTCACCATATCTCCCCATAAAAAAACGATTAATTGTATATCTTCAGATTCTCTGATGCAAAAATAAGCACCTAACTGCGTTGGACGGACGCCACAAAAAAAGCTATCCTAGCGCCCGTTGCAGCATCAGGCTCTGTCATTAAGTCTGGTACTACTCCATTTGCGCCCATAGCTCAGCTGGATAGAGTACCGCCCTCCGAAGGCGGGGGTCACACGTTCGAATCGTGTTGGGCGCGCCATTATCAGTTTAGTTTCAACAACTTATAATGTCTTCGGTGTTTATAGTAGTATAGTTTGACCTATACTACTATCTATCAAATTCGTGAAAACCAAAAGCAATAGACATCGCACTTCTCCAATTCCAGATTCTATCACCAAAATTGGCGGCGGATATCCAGATAAACTTGTAATTTTACAGTCTTCGGCATCCCCCTTTTGGTGGGTGCGCTATTACACCCAGAAGAAAATCCTAAAGAAAAGTACAAAAACAATTAATAAGTTTGAGGCGATCAAATTCGCCAAGACTTTTTATGAAGACACTCTATTAAGAGAACGCAACCTTCTCCCAATCAGCGCTAGTCCCACATTTGAACGGTGCGCTAATGAACTGATAATCGAACAGGAAAGATTGATCGAACGAGGGGAGCGAAGTTCTAGACTAAATGTCGATGATAAGCAGAAGTTGTCAGCAGATATTCTTCCATATTTCCGTGGATTTGATATCCGAAATATCACCTATAAACACATTGATAACTACATCGCCACACTTTCCGCCCGAAATCTCAAACCCCCCTCCTTAAAAAAGCACAGCATACTAATTCATAAAATATTTATGCTGGCGCAACGTGATGGTCTAGTTGACCGCGTGCCAACTATGCCCCGCTTTAAACAGAAAGATTCGCCAAGAGGATGGTTTAATACTGATGAATACAAGCATTTAAGGAAAGTTACCGTCGCAGCAATAGCGGATAAGGTCATTGTCCGCTCCCACCTTATTACCAATGAAATGCGTTTTCTAATAACCTTTGTTGTTAATTCGTTTCTCAGACCCAGTGACGTCAAGAACCTCAAAAATAAAAGCATTCAAATTGTTGAGAAGGCAGACCAGAGATACCTACGAATCCAACCAGAGTCATCAAAGACCATCAATACTCCGATAGTAACGATGGAAGATGCTATTGGTATCTATAGAGATCTGTTAGCACTCCACAAGACTAATGACAGTCCGACGGGTCCAGACGATTATGTATTTTTCCCAAATATACCGAATCGTGACTTCGCTTTACAGACTATGAGACGCCAGTTCGAGTGGATTCTAGATAAAGCAGGACTGAAAACCGCACCCGGAGGCGAACCTAGGACACTCTATTCACTTAGACACACAGCAATTATGTTCCGACTAACTAAGGGTGGTCATATTGATTTATTGACCCTAGCAAGGAACGCCCGGACCAGTGTATCAATGATAGAACGGTTCTATGCTAGACCTTTATCTGGTGAAATGAACGTAGAGATGATCCAGAGCAAGCGAATTACACCCATAAAACCAAGCGTCTAGAAACCTAGATCTGCTGATCTAACTCCCCGTACACCCAGCGCACCCAGCGCACATCAATCGTATCAAGGCATCTCAGATTTAGTTATATACGGCGTCATTTTCCCCTCTTCTGGTTGGGATTTGACTCATAAAGTAACTGAAAAAAGTTGTCTTTATTTCGTAATAAATCCTTCATCATTTTGTAATAAACCAAGAGTTAAATAACATATATAAATTTCTTATATTGTTCCTATGTCGACGACGACGCAGAACTGACCCACTTAAATGCCAAATTATTATCTGAAACTTTATATAGTTAATCCACATCTTTTTGGATCAAGGGAGGTTATCGACCAGCACTTCCGCGCAGGATTCCCCGGCAAAGAATACCTTCATTATGAGTCCGTTTATTTACTCAACCTTTGTGATAACCGTGACCAGAGGTTGTATAGAGTCGCACTAAAAACGTGCTCGGAGTCTCTGCCGTTTTTACTTCAAAACGGAATTTTTTATAAGTACTCTGAAATCCAGGAGATGATTACTAATGGAGAGTTCCAGAAAATAACTGGGGGAGCAACCTCGGTCGATCTGGGTCACATATTTCAGAATATGAG
>CAJBQQ010000076.1 GCA_903957805.1 uncultured Pseudomonadota bacterium
GCGCCATCACTGTCTCTAATACCCATCCTCCTTGGATTGAAGTTCTACGAGGCAATGCTTATTTTGATGTTACGAGTAATGATGTCGAAAGACTCGAGGTCAGGGTCGGTACCGTTCGCATCAAGGATATCGGCACTCGCTTCAGTGTCAGGATGCAGCAAGAAGGTGGCAGCGTTGCTGTGGCAGACGGACAGATCGAGATCCATATGAAGACTGGAACATATCTGGTCAACGCGCGCGAGCACGCTGATTTCGACAGTGCACGAGTGACCAAACATAGAGTCACCACCGAGGCAGATGTCGCACCATGGCGTCTGAACTGACACTACCCAGGCGAGATTCAAGGAACAGACTGATCAAGATCAGTCTACTCGTTATTACTCAGAGTATTAATTCGTAGATAGAGGAAACATTACAAAAATTGATTTCTATCTAAGCCCAGCCTTTTAATTCTTTGGTTACTTCCAGTCGAAACCGGAATAAGTATCGTGATCCATGACTGCAGCGGTTGCCCGGCGAATGAGTTCAAGATTGGTTCCCCGATCCATCATTCCACCGACTGCAAGTGTCACCACCATAGCCTCGAATGGATAGGCTAGATGAACACGGTACCTTTTCAGTAATGACGTGACATCTGGGGCTGCAACCCCCTCTCCTATAAGAACTTGTTGATACCGTGTAAGAAGATCTAGCTCATTCTCCCGTCTTGTTTCAGGAGTGAGTGCCGTGGCTAGGAAGTAAGCTACATCTCCTATCCCCTCGCCAATACGCACCAGTTGCCAGTCAAGAAAACCAGGTTGTGATTCCCGCCAGAAGAAGTTCCCCGGATGGAGATCATGATGAACCAGTGTGAGTGGTCCTGTCTCAAGGAACTTCATTGCCTGACGACGGTTTCCTGCATAGGTCTTCGCGGAGGGGTGCAACTCCGCCGGGACCACGCTACCCGCAAGAGATAACCCCCGACGCATCAGTGGTACTGCCAAGGCCGACCCCAGACGATCTTCTAGACGCCGCATGGAACCGGCCAGCCAATCATCAGCACTCTCGAGACCTACTTTATGCCAAAAACGAGCATGCAGCCGGGCCAGCCTTTCGACCACGGCAGCAGCCTGGGTTCCCGTTAACGCATCACAAGGAGAGCCCGCAGTGGCGCCGACTTCGGTCACATCAGCAAGAACTACCGTTGTCCCCTGCCCCCATTGTTGCTGCGTCGATAAGATTGTGGGGCACGTTACTGGGACAGAATTGACCAGTTCTTGATAAAACCGAGCCTCTGTCTGGAGCAGACGAGGCAGAGCGGTGATCATTCGAACCCGCCAAAGCTTTGAGGGGGCCTTTATGAACCAGCGACGAGGCAATGTCTGTGGACCATTATGGTCGACAGTGACGCGTACCCGCGTAGTTGTCCCGACCTCGACCGAGTTCATCTTGATTCCTGATACCACCACGTTCTGAGCATGCCGATCCACAATTCGCTGAGCCCATGAGGTTGTCAGCCTGTCTTCTATTCCTGGCATTTTCTTGGTCTTAAAGGGAATTAGTAATGAAGCTTGAACTTAGGGGATTATTCTAAGCGGCGTATTTCGGTTAGAGGTCCAACTATTTATGCAACAAACTTGAATGGATCAAACTCCGTATTTATAGAGACCAACTCACTCGAAAGGGGGGTTTTTATATCTCTACATTAATTATCAATGGGTTATATGAGGTCAGAATACTCACCTTGACCCCTCCCTGAACGCAAATACTTAGTTAGAGATCCCTTAACTCAATCAGGGATGGCTCATTCCGGGCATATGCTCGATATCCCCTTTTTCCATGAACATATTGGGGTCAGCCATACCGAATATCATCGCGATATGTGCAACCACCAAGAAAACTCCCACGAAGATTGCATGCAGCTTGTTTCGCTCCCGTTGTGAAGCAGAGGCATAGAGGAGATTCATATCTAGTAGTGCAATACCGAAGAGTGGGACGAGGCCAAGTAAATAAAAACCAACGGCAATCACGTCCGCGATACCTCGCCATCCATTAGAAGTTGTCAGTGGAATAACGGCGGTCAGGAGAAGGTTTATGAAGATGCCTAGGAAGTACCACCCGACAATAATTCCAGAGACCTTGCTCAGTGTCTTTACAGTACCGGTATCTTTCCCGGTAAAGAGAAGATACAGCTCCGAAATGGCAATCGTTTCTGCAAGTATTACCGGGATCGCCATGTAAATGATCAGATTCCATGGCTGATTCGTCATAAGGAGTTCCATATAATGAGTCATGTGCTTATCCCGATAAGAGTCTCAAAAATAGTGCATTCATAAAATATTAACGTGTGCAGTGTACTGCATCGACTCCAAAAATCAATTCCTAGTCTGAATTAATGGAATCGCTGGATAACAAATAAAACACAACCAGGAGACAAGAATCATGAATTCTGTCAACCTATTGGAAGGTACATATTCTGACAGAAGATGTCCCCATCTAAGTCAAAATAAACCCCATCGATCACCCTCAATCTAAATACATCAAAATGCCAAATCTACTTATTACCGGTGCTAACCGCGGCATCGGTCTGGAGTTTGCTAGACAATATATCGAATCGGGTTGGCGTGTATTCGCTTGTTGCCGTAACCCGGATCAGGCCACAC
>CAJBQQ010000077.1 GCA_903957805.1 uncultured Pseudomonadota bacterium
CCGTCGCGAAGTGGTAACAAGGCGTACGGTATTCGAGTTAAAGAAGGCACGTGAACGCGGCCACCTTCTGGAAGGTCTGGCGGTGGCATTGTCCAACGTGGATGATGTGATCGCGCTGATCAAGGCGGCACCGACCCCTGCAGTGGCCAAGGATGCGCTGATGGCGAAGGTGTGGCGTTCAAAGCTTGTGGAAGAAATGCTCGCTCGAACCACAATCGATGCGAAGGCATTCCGCCCGAATGGATTAGCTCCGGAATTCGGTCTCTCGAAAAAGGGTTACCGGTTGTCTGATGCGCAGGTGCAGGCGATTCTGGAGTTGCGCCTGCAGCGCCTGACCGGACTGGAACAAGACAAGATAGTCAGCGAGTACAAGGAGGTGATGGATAGGATAGCAAACTTTGTTGATATCCTCGCCAAACCTGAGCGCATCACTGAGATTCTTACAGAAGAACTCACTGCCATCAAACAGCAGTTTGGAGACAAGCGCCGAAGTGAGATTGTGATCAGTACTCAGGATCTAAGTATGGAGGACCTGATTGCGCCAGCGGATATGGTGGTGACACTCTCTCACAGTGGTTATATCAAATCGCAACCGCTGGATGACTATCACGCACAAAAACGTGGGGGTCGTGGCAAGCAGGCGACGGGTACCAAAGAAGATGACTTTATTGACAACTTATTCATTGCCAATACGCATGATTACATTCTGTGTTTCTCCAGCCGTGGTCGGGTGTACTGGATCAAGGTTTACTCCGTGCCGCAAGGTGGGCGCTCGGCCCGTGGCAAGCCGATTGTGAATCTGGTCCAGTTGGAGCAAGGTGAGAAGATCAATGCCATTCTGCCGGTAAAAGCATTCGATGAGAACCGCTATATATTCATGGCAACCTCCTTTGGTACGGTAAAAAAGACACCACTGTCTGAGTTTTCTAGGCCTCGCACTAGCGGGATCATCGCAGTAGGCCTGGACGACAGTGATTATCTAATTGGTGTCGCCCTAACCGAGGGCAAGAGCGACGTGATGCTGTTTTCCGATGCCGGTAAGGCGGTACGCTTCGATGAGAATGACGTACGGCCGATGGGCCGGGGGGCGCGCGGGGTTCGTGGAATGAAACTGGCTAAGGGGCAGAAGGTCATTTCATTGCTAGTGGCTGAGAGCGAAGAGCTAGCAGTATTAACCGCGACCGAAAATGGTTACGGTAAGCGTACGCCGATCAGCGAATACACGCGCCATGGCCGCGGCACTCAAGGAATGATTGCGATCAAGACCAGTGAGCGCAACGGTAAAGTGGTGGCGGCGAGACTGGTCAGACAGGATGATGAAATCATGCTGATTACAACTGGCGGGGTCTTGATCCGTACTCGCGTCAAGGAAGTTCGCGAGATGAGCCGTTCCACCCAGGGGGTCACTCTGATCAATCTCGATAAAGGTGAGAAGCTCGCCGGGTTAGAGAGAGTGGTTGAGACCGATGGAGAGTAGCAATTAAATAGCAAGGAATTGCAGGGGTAGTATGGACCGGATATTTAATTTCAGTGCAGGCCCTGCGATACTGCCTGCGGAGGTATTGCAACAGGCTCGAGATGAGATGCTCGACTGGCACGGCAGTAGCATGTCCGTGATGGAGATGAGTCATCGCGGCCTAGAGTTCATGTCCATTGCAGCGAAGGTTGAATCAGATTTTCGCGAACTGGCAAGTATTCCGGTTAATTATAAGATTCTGTTCCTGTCTGGGGGTGCTTCCAGTCAGTTTGCAATGGTTCCGATGAATCTGTTGCGCGGCAAAAAAAGTGCCGACTATATCAATACCGGAGAGTGGTCTCAAAAGGCCATCAAGGAAGCGAAGAAATATTGTGCCGTCAATATTGCTGCTTCATCTGAGAAGGAAAATTTCAGCTGTGTCCCGACACAGGACAGGTGGACTCTTGATCCGGCTGCAGCCTATGTTCATTACACGCCTAACGAGACCATCGGCGGCGTTGAATTCAACTGGGTGCCCGACGTAGATGCGAAGGTACCGCTGGTTTCGGATATGTCTTCTAGCATATTGTCTCGCCCTCTGGATGTAACCCGGTTCGGACTGATCTATGCAGGAGCGCAGAAAAATATGGGACCAGCAGGGTTAACCATCGTGATCGTACGAGAGGACCTGCTGGGAGAAGCTCTGCCAGGTACCCCGACCATGTTCGACTACAAAATCCACGCCGATAATGATTCTATGTATAACACCCCCCCCACCTACGCCATGTATATCATGGGACTGGTATTGGAGTGGTTGAAGAGGAATGGTGGATTAATTGCAATGGAAAAGGTCAATATAGCCAAGGCCAAGCTACTGTATGACTTACTCGATACCAGCGATTTTTATCATTGCCCGGTAGTCAAAACCGACCGTTCTCGGATGAATGTCCCTTTCACCTTGAAAAATGCTGCGCTAGATGGGACGTTCCTGCAACAATCGCAAGCACGGGGTTTGATACAGCTAAAAGGCCACCGCTCAGTGGGCGGTATGCGAGCTTCAATTTACAATGCCATGCCGATCGAGGGAGTGGCTACGTTAGTCGAATTCATGCGAGAGTTCGAGATTAATCATGCCTGATCGCGCACAAAAGGTCTTCCAGATACTTACACTCAATGCGATTTCATCGCATGGGCTAAAGCATTTTCCGGACAGCCATTACGTGGTAGGGAATGAAGTTGCCCAACCAGATGCGATTCTGCTGCGCTCTCATAACATGTTAAAGATGGATATTCCTGCCAGTGTTAAGGCGATAGGCCGAGCAGGAGCGGGTACTAATAATGTCCCGGTAAAGGACATGAGTCTGCGGGGTGTGGCGGTTTTCAATGCCCCCGGTGCCAATGCCAATGCGGTGAAGGAGTTGGTGCTGGCGGGTATGCTTCTGGCGTCGCGCAATCTGGTGCCGGCAATTCGTTTTGCTGAAGGATTGCAGGGCGATGATGCCACCCTGAATAAACTGGCGGAGGAAGGTAAGAAGCAGTTTGCCGGGATAGAACTACCGGGACGCACGCTGGGTATCATTGGTCTGGGTGCAATTGGTAGGTTGGTGGCAGATTCAGCCATCCGGTTGGGTATGAGAGTAATGGGGTACGATCCGGAAATCACCGTGGATGCGGCTTGGCATCTTTCGGCAGAGGTAAAAAAAGCGCAGAGTATCGACGAGCTGCTGCATAACAGTGATTTCGTCACGCTGCACGTGCCATTATTGGAAGCGACTCGCCACCTCATTAATCAGCAGCGAGTGCAAAACATGAAGAAGGGCTCGATCCTGCTTAATTTCTCGCGCGAGGGGATTGTCGATGAGGACGCGGTGCTGAAGGGGATCGAGTCCGGAAGAATAAAGAATTATGTATGCGATTTCCCCAGTCAGAAATTTCAGCATCATGCGGCGGTCATTACGCTGCCACATCTAGGCGCATCCACCCATGAGGCAGAGGAGAATTGCGCAATAATGGTTGTTGATCAGATGATGGATTATCTGGAGAACGGAAACATCACCAATACTGTCAATTTCCCTAACGTGACCATGGGACGTGAATCACCCTACCGGATCGCAGTTGCCAATTCTAACGTGCCTAATCTTTTGGGGCAGATCTCTACCACCATGGCAAGTGCCGGCCTTAATATTCACAACATGATGAATAAATCACGTGGAGAGATGGCCTATACCTTGGTAGATGTGGATAGCCCTGTGCCGCAGCAAACAATTGACGAGATTGCGGCGATCCCTGGGGTACTAATGGTCCGCTATTTGCCGGTACTGGCCGGATAATTGCCACCAAGATGAGTTCAAATCAAATGACCAATCAACTCAGTAAATTGCGTGATCAGATAGACTCAATTGACAGCGAGCTGCTTAAATTAATAAGCACACGTGCAGACCTTGCGCGACAGATTGGACAGTTGAAGAGTGGTGTAGCCTACCGACCTGAACGCGAGGCTCAGGTTCTGGCACGATTAAATAAATTAAATTCAGGCCCTCTATCAGAAGAGCAAGTCAGGTGTCTATTCACTGAAATCATGTCGGTGTGCCGTTCCTTGGAACAGTCCTTAACTGTGGCATATCTTGGCCCCTGTGGGACCTTCTCTGAAGAGGCAACATTGAAACGCTTCGGCAGTATGGTAACGACCTCGGCGTGTGGTTCTATAGACGAAGTCTTCCGTAGAGTCGAATCGGGTGAGGCGGGATATGGTGTAGTTCCGGTAGAGAATTCTACCGAGGGTGGAGTCGGACGAACGCTAGATCTGTTGATGCAGACTCCGTTAAAGGTGTGTGGAGAAGTTCAGTTGCCGGTTCATCAGTTTCTATTAGCGCGAAATAATGATCTTGCGCGAATCAAGAAGATTTACTCACACCCTCAGTCATTTGCACAGTGCCACGAATGGTTGAATGCTAATCTTCCACACTTATCTGGACCGGCGCGTATCAACTCAGCGAGTAATGCAGATGCCGCTAGGTTAGCTTCAGAAGATGAGTATGCCGCAGCCATCGCTGGGAAAAAAGCGGCCGAGGTGTTTGGTCTTGCTATCTGTAGTGAGAATATTGAGGATGACCCCAAAAACACCACGCGCTTTTTGGTGATTGGTGCACAAGATGTTGCTGCATCGGGTAAGGACAGAACCTCGCTAGTGATGTCTGTCAAGAATCGTCCGGGAGCAATCCACGAACTCTTAGAGCCGCTGGCACACTATGGCGTCAGCATGAGCCGCCTTGAATCTCGCCCCTCTCGTACAGGGGGTCTATGGGAGTATGTGTTCTTTGTTGATATAGAGGGTCACCAGCAGGACGAGAAGGTTTCACTGGCATTAAAAGGGCTGCGCGAGCAGGCCGCATTCTTGAAGGTGCTTGGCTCCTATCCCATGGCGTGATCTTATTTTGATCGCCCACCTTTACGATTCCAAGACACAAAACTTATGAATATTTGTGACCTCGCCCCAGAATATATTCGCGCCATTCAACCTTACCAGCCGGGTAAGCCTATTTCCGAGTTGGCACGTGAGATGGGTTTGGATGATCGTGCAATCATCAAGCTCGCATCTAATGAGAACCCATTAGGGCCCAGCCCGCTTGCGTTGGAAGCGATGGCCCAAACATTGGAAGGGGTATCATTGTACCCAGATGGAAGCGGTTTCGAGTTGAAGGCGGCCTTATCAAAACGTTATGGAATTAGCAGTGATCAGATTGTCCTCGGTAACGGATCCAACGATGTGTTGGAGCTTGCTGCTAGAGTATTCTTAAAACCAGGTGCATCGGCGGTTTTTTCCCAACATGCTTTTGCAGTATATCCGCTAGTGACGCAGGCAGTTGGTGCTAGTGGCATCAAGGTTCCTGCACTTAAGTATGGTCATGACCTTGATGCAATGTTGGATGCAATTACGCCTGAGACACGCGTAGTATTTATCGCTAATCCAAATAACCCTACGGGTACACTGTTGGCGGCAGGTGATTTATTGCAGTTTCTGCAGCGGGTGTCACCAGATGTGCTGGTAGTGCTGGATGAAGCTTATAATGAATACCTGCCAGATACTGCCAAGGCCGACAGTATTACTTGGTTGAATCGATTTCCTAACTTGCTCATCACTCGTACCTTTTCTAAAGCTTACGGACTAGCAGGTATACGCGTTGGATTTGGTCTAGTAAGTGAAGAAGTGGCGGGCTTGATGAACCGAGTACGCCAGCCGTTCAATGTGAATAGCATAGGACTGGTAGCTGCAGTCGCTGCGTTGGGAGATGTGGAATTTGTGAAACGTTCTTATGCCCTCAACTGGGCGGGGATGATGCAGGTTACAACAGGTCTTCGGCGTCTGAGCATCGAGTACATTCCGTCTTATGGAAACTTCATCAGTTTCCGCGTAAAGAAGGGAAATGCTGGTGCTATTTACCAGAGCCTATTGAGGCAGGGTGTGATTGTCCGTCCCATCGGTATTTATGAAATGCCAGAACACTTGAGAGTCACCATTGGTCTTGAATCGCAGAATCAGAAATTTTTACAATCACTTGAGGTTGCACTAGGAGAATCAGATTGATCATCATCATGAATAGTGGCGTCACTGACGAACAGGTGGACGCAGTGGTAAATAAAGTGAAGAGCTTTGGGCTGGAGGCCAATATTTCACGTGGTACCGAGCGAACAGTGATCGGTGCTATCGGTGATGAGCGTAAGCTTGAGCCAGAAATGTTTAATAACTTGCCTGGGGTTGAGTACTCCATGCACATCGTCAAGCAGTACAAGATTGTGTCCCGTGAATCACATAAAACTGACTCAGTGATCAATATTGGTGGTAACCGCGGAACTCATTCAGTTGCATTGGGAGGTAATCGGATTGAAGTGATCGGAGGGCCGTGTTCGGTGGAGACTCAGCAGCAGATGGACTTGGCTGCTCAGCAAGTGGCCGATGCGGGTTGTAGATTGATGCGTGGTGGCGCCTTTAAACCACGTACCAGTCCTTACACCTTCCAAGGAAAGGGGGAGGAGGGTCTGGGAATATTTCGCAAAGCTGCAGATAAATATAACTTACCCATCGTTACTGAACTGATGGATGCACGGATGCTTGATACCTTTCTAGAGAATGATGTGGACGTGATCCAGATCGGCACACGCAGCATGCAAAACTTCGAACTATTGAAGGAGGTAGGCCGAACCAATAAGCCAGTAATACTCAAGCGGGGTATGTGTGCCACTATTTCAGAGTGGTTAATGGCTGCTGAGTACATTGCAGCCGGTGGCAATCACAACATCATTTTCTGTGAACGCGGTATTCGTAGCTTTGAGACTGCATACCGAAATGTTATGGATGTGACTTGTATTCCGGTCCTGAAAAAAGAGACACACCTGCCTGTGATCGTTGATCCTTCACATGCCGGTGGCAAGGCCTGGATGGTGCCGGCTCTTGCGCGTGCGGCGATTGCTGCTGGTGCCGATGGTCTTCTGGTGGAGATGCACCCAAATCCTTGTGATGCTTGGTGTGACGCTGATCAGGCGTTGAATCCACAGGAATTTAAAGATCTGATGGGCTCCCTCAGGGGAATTGCGCAAGTCATTGGGCGTAGCATGTAGTGAACAACCTGCCGCTAGTAAAATAGAACCTATTTGAGATGGCAAGCGTTGTGATCAATAAACTGGTGATTATCGGCGTCGGCTTGATTGGTGGCTCATTCGCGTTGGCGCTGAGAAAAGCAGGACTAGTCAAGCATATCG
>CAJBQQ010000078.1 GCA_903957805.1 uncultured Pseudomonadota bacterium
CCCCAATCGCTACCGTCCCCCAGTAACTGTTCAAAGCGTGGTGTGTCCTGTGGTGTTGAGATGATCAGGATGTCTTGTATGCCCGCGAGCATCAGCGTGCTCAGGGGGTAGTAGATCATTGGTTTGTCGTAGATGGGCAGTAGTTGCTTTGAGACAACCTTAGTCACTGGGTAGAGCCGGGTGCCGGAACCGCCGGCGAGGATGATTCCTTTACGATGAGTCATGAACGTTCCTCGAGAATTTCGGTAAGCATCCGTGTCACGCCAGTTTGCCACAAAGGCAGGTTTAAATCGAAGGTGGATCTCAGCTTGCAGGTATCTAGACGCGAGTTAAGAGGTCTCCTAGCGGGCGAAGGAAACGCGCTACTTTGAACCGGGGTCACATCCTCCCCAGTCGCTTTGAGTTTGACCCCGCACCGACGTGCCAGATCCAGTATTAAGCAAGCGTAACCGTGCCACGAAGTCTCGCCTTTGGCAGACAGATGATACAGGCCGGAAAGTTCCGGTCGTTGTAGGGCCGTGCGAATGGCGTGTGAGGTGATATCCGCCAGCAGGTCGGCACCGGTGGGGGCGCCAATCTGATCATCTATGACGGTCAGATGATCACGCTCTCCCGCTAATCGCAGCATGGTCCTGGCAAAATTGCCACCTCGTGCAGAATAGACCCAGCTGGTTCGGAAGATCAGGTGACGGCAACCTGCGACACGGATAGCCTCCTCACCTGCGAGCTTGGTGGAGCCGTATACATTTAAGGGTCTGGTTGAATCGGTTTCTAGCCAGGGTGTGCTGCCACTGCCGTCGAATACGTAGTCGGTGGAGTAATGAATCAACCAACTATCGAGCCTTCGTGCTTCCTGTGCGAGGACACCAGGAGCCAGCGCGTTAATGGTTCGTACCAGTTCCGGCTCACTCTCGGCCTTGTCGACAGCGGTATAGGCGGCGGCATTGACGATCACATCCGGGGCAATTGAGCGAACAGTCTCGGCAATGCGGTCGAGACGGGTGAAATCGCCGCACTGCTCTTTACTATCACTATCCAGTGCAATCAGCTCTCCCAGAGGTGAAAGACTGCGTTGCAACTCCCAGCCGACCTGGCCACCCTTGCCGAATAGCAAAATCTTCATCAGTCACGACCCTGATAATTCTTCTCGACCCACGACCGGTAGCTGCCTGACTGAACATTACTGACCCAGCTCTGATTATCCAGATACCACTGCACGGTTTTACGGATACCTGTTTCAAAGGTTTCATCCGGCTTCCAGCCAAGCTCAGACTCAATCTTCCCGGCATCAATGGCATATCTACGGTCATGGCCAGGTCGATCTGTAACATAGGTGACTTGTTCGCGGTAGGAATCGCCATCGGACCGCGGGCGGAGTTCATCCAGCAACCCACAGATGGTGTGTACGATCTCAATATTGGGTTTTTCATTGC
This sequence comes from uncultured Pseudomonadota bacterium, assembly GCA_903957805.1. Classification (GTDB taxonomy): domain Bacteria; phylum Pseudomonadota; class Gammaproteobacteria; order Burkholderiales; family Nitrosomonadaceae; genus VFJL01. The sequence continues at coordinate 1,434 of CAJBQQ010000078.1, forward strand.
ATCCGCCGACATTGTAGACCTCCCCCACTCGCCCATCGGCAAGAACACGGCGGATGGCGCTGCAGTGGTCCTTGACATAAAGCCAGTCTCGAATCTGCTGACCATCCCCATATACGGGTAAGGGTTTGCCTGCAAGAGCATTGACGATCATCAGTGGAATGAGCTTCTCCGGGAAGTGATAAGGCCCGTAGTTATTGGAGCAGTTGGTGGTGAGTGTTGGCAGGCCATAGGTGTGATGATACGCACGCACCAGATGGTCACTGGCAGCCTTGCTGGCAGAGTAAGGGCTGTTGGGTTCATATCGGTGGGTCTCGCTGAAAGCGGGCTCAGTTTTGGAGAGTGAGCCATAAACCTCGTCGGTCGAGACGTGTAGGAAACGAAAGTCTTTCTTTGTTTCTTCGTTCAGCCCATTCCAATATGCACGGACCGCCTCCAGCAGTCGGAAGGTGCCGATGATGTTGGTCTGAATGAAATCTTCC
>CAJBQQ010000079.1 GCA_903957805.1 uncultured Pseudomonadota bacterium
CAGCCTGGTGCATTCTCACCCCAGGGTCAGACCGTTCAGGCTCAGAAGTCTCAGGTTGAGATCCGTGCAGACGATGGAGAGCTGGTGATGCTACGTAACAGTGCATCCCTGGGAGAGGTGGTCAAGGCATTGAACTCGATCGGCGCCACTCCACAAGACTTGCTGTCCATCCTTCAGGCGATGAAGGCTGCAGGATCGTTACGGGCTGACCTCGAAATAATTTAAAGATTGACCTGATCTTGAGGGTTATCTCGGGGTTAAATGGGTGAATGTATTTAATTTTAGATTGATCTGGCACGGATCGTGCTTTATTAATCTACATAATGACTAGTTTATCTGACATCTCGGGCTTGGTTTCACTTGACGTACAGGGCGTTGATAAGCTCCGTACGCAGGTCAAGAAGGATCCTGATAAGGCGCTGAAGGAAGTCGCTCAGCAGTTTGAAGTGCTCTTCATCAATATGCTGTTGAAGAGTATGCGCGACGCGACTCCTAAGGATGGCGCACTAGACAGCGACCAGTCTCGTTTCTACTCATCGATGCTGGATAGCCAGTATGCACAAAGCATGTCCGCTAAGGGGATCGGTCTGGCGGATATGATGGTCAAGCAGTTGACACGTGCCACCATAACACCGGAAGAGCTCGAGAATCTGCCAATGGATGGGATCCTGCTGCCATCGAACAGCGCTCCTGCAGCAGCACCCCTGAACTCACCTGCAACATCTGCCCCATTGCCTGCAAGTCAGACACAGAGCTTTGTTAATACAGTCTGGCCTCATGCACAGTCTGTCAGCCAATCGACCGGCATCCCGGCACAATTCATGGTGGCACAGGCAGCACTTGAATCCGGATGGGGAAAGAATGAGATCAAACGTTCTGACGGCAGCCCAAGCTTCAATGTGATGGGGATTAAGGCAGGTAGTAACTGGAAGGGACCTGTGGCCGAGACAGTCACGACCGAGTATGTGAACGGTGTTCCACATAAGACCACCGAGAAGTTTCGTGCTTATAGCTCCTATGCAGAAGGATTCCAGGATTACGCAAAGCTGCTCATGAATAATCCGAGATATGCGGCTGTGCTAGAGAAGCAGGATGCTGCAGGATTTGCGCGTGGTCTTCAGCAGGCAGGTTATGCCACTGACCCGATGTATGCCGACAAGTTAATGAGAATAATCAATGGAAGTGCGATACGGGGTAGTTCGGTCGGTTAGGTGTTTGATTACCTGGGCATGCTTTTTATTAAATGGGTTAACTTTTTACTTGTTTCTGCCGTACACAGTTAAGAGTAGCAGTCTTTAGGGCTGCTTAAAATACGAGAATAATACGATGAGTCTGCTCAATACGGGTCTTTCCGGTCTCAATGCCGCCCAAGTAGGGCTGCAGACTGCGGGCCATAACATCGCCAATGCGAGTACACCAGGTTATAGCCGTCAGCAGATTTCCCAGACGACGAACACAGCCCTGGGCGGTAGTGCGGGTCTGATCGGTCAGGGTGTCAATGTGGCCTCGGTCAACCGGGTCTACGATGACCTTCTCTTTGCTCAAGGTTTGCAGGCTCAGTCACAGAGCAGCCAGCTTGATGGTTATTACAGCCAGTTACAGCAGATCGACAATATGTTCGGCGACACGAACTCGGGTCTGGCTCCGGTCTTACAGGGATTTTTTAACAGTGTTCAGGGTCTTGCTAATACCCCGGAATCGGTTCCATCACGCCAGCAGTTAATCAGCAGCGCTCAGATATTGGTATCCCGCTTCCATGCATTGGACCAGCGTTTTTCTGATATTGGGGGGGAATCTAATACCAAGATCGTTAACAGCGTCACCGAAATCAATTCTCTGGCCCAGTCAATCGCTAAACTAAACTTTACCATCAGGCAGGTCGAGGGGACTTATGGTCAGCCGGCAAATGATCTGATGGACCAGCGTGATCAACTCCTGACTCGACTCAATCAGGAGATTGGCACAAGCACCGTGAAGGATAGTGATGGCAGTCTGAGTGTCTTTATCGGCAACGGACAGCCCCTAGTCTCTGGTGTACAGACCATGACACTGAACACCACACCCTCACTCTCGAATAGTGCCAGACTTGCGGTCGGTTATGTCACAGGGGGTCGAACCGCAGTCATTGCGGATGGTAGTCTTCAAGGCGGCAAGTTAGGTGCATATATCGCCTTTCGAACTAATTCGTTAGATAGTGCTCAGAATGCACTCGGTCGGATCGCAACCGGTCTTGCTCAGACCTTCAATGATCAGCATGCACTGGGACAAGACTTAAATGGAGTTGCTGGTGGTGGCTTCTTTAACTCTGCCGTTCCTAGGGTCATGCCGAATAAGGCTAATTCATCCCCAGACCTGACCGTGATCGCGAGCATTGGAGATGTCAGTGCACTCAGTACCAGTGATTACGAGTTCAGCTACGATGGTGCAAACTATAACCTCAAACGCTTATCAGATAATGTTTCGGTGAGTACTGCTGTGATCCCGTCCGCGTTGAGGCCACTGAACTTTGATGGGGTCAGCATCACCGGTTTCACCGGCGGCAGTGCCGTCACCGGTGATCGGTTCTTGATTCAGCCAACTCATAACGGAGCACGTGATCTTAGTGTTGCCATCACTGATACGGCAAAGATTGCCGCCGCCTCTCCGGTCCGTACCGGTGCAGCCTCCGCGAATACGGGGAGTGGGGTGGTCAGTGCCGGGACTGTCAACAGTCCCAACAATACGGTGGTCATTTCATTCACCAGTTCGACCGCTTTTAATGTCTTAGACAGCACCACCGGGGCTACTTTGGCGACGAGTATGGCCTATACCTCAGGTGGTGATATCAGCTTCAATGGATGGACGATGAAGATCTCTGGTGCGCCGGCAAGTGGCGACATATTCACCATTGATCGCGGAATGACCTCAACCAAATCAGCCAACTCAGGAAACGGAACCATCGGTGTCACCACTCCAAACTCACCACCGGTGGACAGTTTCTTGGGTAACTACGTTAAGGTGGTCTTTAATGACCCCCCTAGCACCTTTCGTTTAGTAAACAGTTCTGGGACCACTATTTCCGGAACCAATAATGTTCACGGTACCCCCCCACTGAGTTATACGCCCGGAATTACTAACTCGATATCAGTGAACGGTTGGACGGTAGAGGTTACCGGTTCACCCGCGGCTGGAGATAGCTTTACAGTGTCCGCTAATACCGGTGGAACAGCAGATAACCGTAATGCGCTCAGATTGGGTGGCCTTCAGATTGAGAATACGCTCAATGGGGGAACATCATCCTACCAAGCGACCTATGGCCAGCTCGTGAGCCAGATCGGTAATAAGACCCGTGAACTGGAAGCGACCAGCAAGGCTCAGTCGACCCTGGTGACCCAGATCCTGCAGGATCAGCAGTCAATGTCGGGTGTGAATCTGGATGAAGAGGCGACCAGTTTAATGCGTTATCAGCAGGCCTATCAGGCATCTGCCAAGGTATTGCAGCTATCCAATACCTTGTGGCAGACATTGTTAGATATCAGATAAGGATTAACTATGAGACTCAGTACCAATACCATCTACGAGCTTAGTCTGGCATCTATGACGTCTCAGCAGAATCTGTTGCAGAAGACTCAGCAACAGATCTCAACGGGTAAGCGCATTCTAACGCCATCCGATGATCCGGTTGCGGCGGCACAGGTTCTGAATATCGCACAGAGGGACTCGAGCAATACTCAGTACGCTACCAACCTGACCGTTGCACAGGAGAGCCTTGCACTTAGTGAAACAGCATTAGGGAGTGTATCGGACCTGATCCAGAGTGTGAGGGAGGCGGCAGTATCTGCCGGTAATGGAGC
>CAJBQQ010000080.1 GCA_903957805.1 uncultured Pseudomonadota bacterium
CATGTGCTGGCATTTACACTGATGAATTATATCTGCGCCAGTGCCGGCGACAAGCCGGAAGAATTGTTACGTTTCGCAGGAAGTGGTTTTCGAGATTTCACCCGTATCGCCGGAAGTTCTCCAGAGATGTGGAGAGACATCTGCCTTGCTAACCGAGAAGCACTTCTCAAGCACATCGACGGATACCAGAATGAGTTGACTGAACTTCGAGAGATGTTGGATCGGAACGACAGTCAGGGACTTGAAAGTATTTTTACCGATGCTCGTGATGCGCGGAAGCAGTGGTTGCAAGGTAAGTCTTGATTTGTAGAATATGACGGGCATGGAAGTGCATGCCTGATAATCCTTGAAATCAATCACCTCTAGTGAGAATCCTCTCTTTAAGCAGCTCATCAAGCTGTCGGAGTCTGCCGTACAACGCAGAGAAAGCGGATTAACGTTGTTAGATGGAATGCATCTAATTACAGCGTATCGCGCTTCACTAGGATCACCTCAAAGATTGGTCATTGGTGAGTCTGCAATTCAGAATGAAGAGGTAAAGGATTTGTTGGCGCAGCTGGAGAGAGAGCAGTCAGTGCCAGTGGTGGTAATGAGCGATTCTTTGTTTCGTGCAGTCTCCCCAGTCAAGACCCCCATCGGTATCATCGCTTTGATTTCCATCCCGTTGATGGATAGCATTCCCGTATACCAAGGAGAGAGTTTTAGCGTGCTCCTAGAGATGATACAAGACCCTGGTAATGTTGGCTCGATCCTACGTTCTGCCGCTGCTGCCGGTGCAGTCGATATCTATCTATCCACTGGCTGCGCAGATGCGTGGTCACCTAAGACATTGCGCGCATCGATGGGAGCGCATTTCCAGTTGCGGATTCATGAGCAATCGGATCTGATAAAGGTAGCGCGAGAATTCAGCGGCAAGGTGATTGCCACGACGCTTCATGCGAAGAAACATCTTTACCAGGCCCAGTTGACCGGACCGGTGGCATTCCTATTCGGCAATGAGGGGGCCGGTCTATCGAATGAAGTGCTTCAATCATCCAGCGATCAGATGAGTATTCACATGCCAGGTGGCACAGAGTCTTTGAATGTTGCAGCAGCTGCGGCAGTGTGTTTCTTCGAGCGGGTGCGGCAGAGTATCGGCATTGAGAAATAGATTAGAGGTGCTGTGTAAACCATTTGGCTGCGCTGTGCGCAGCCTGTCCCAGTGTGCCAGGCTCCTCGAATAAATGCGTTGCTTCTGGAATTAGGGTAAGTTTTTTTTCACAGCGCATTAATTCATAGGCTTGTTGGTTTAATTCAATTACGCCGTAATCAGCGCTGCCGACGATGAGTAGGGTAGGAGCAGTCACCTGGCTCAATGCGATTTCTCCGGCCAAGTCTGGACGGCCGCCACGAGAGACCACAGCGGAGATTTTGGTTCCTTTTGTGGCAGCCGCCTGTAACGCCGCCGCTGCACCCGTACTGGCACCAAAATAGCCAATGTCTAAGTCTTTCGTTTTTGGGTCTGTTTGAAGCCAGTCAGTAGCAGTGAGTAGGCGGCGCGTGAGTAGATTAATATTAAAGCGAGTGGAGTAATCCTGGTCCTCTACCCGTGTCAGAAGGTCAAATAGCAGAGTTCCAATACCGTGTTGCTGTAGAACTTCAGCCACAAAAGTATTCCGAGGGCTGAGTCGGCTACTACCACTGCCGTGCGCGAAAAGAACCACTCCGGTTGCGGATGGGGGCAATACTAGTTCACCAGCGAGTTTGATTGAACCGGCGATAATATTTACGCTGCTCATACTGCCCCTCTCATTACTACAGGAACTCGTCGCCTTCCAAATTTTCCCGCAAATCTATCAAAATGCCCCGCGATCTGAGTACTGCAGTCTGGACAATGGCCATCAGGCGTAAGTCGGTATTGTTTGATTTCATACCAATCACGCTCAATGAGTGGTGTGTTACATGAGGGGCAGTAGGTTGTATCCCCCTCACGGTTATGAACATTGCCAGTATAGACATAGCGTAGCCCCGCAGATTGTGCAATCTGTCGTGCCCGTATCAGAGTTTCGGACGGTGTTGCTGGAATGTCGGTCATCTTGTAGTCAGGGTGGAAAGCAGAAAAGTGTAGAGGAACATCTAGGCCGAGTTCTTTCGCAATCCATGAGCTCATCTTGGTTATTTCATCTTCTGAATCATTGAGGCCGGGGATCAACAACGTGGTGATCTCGACCCATACTTCAGTCTCCCGGAGCAGATATTTCAGCGTATCTAGAACTGGTTGAAGATGGGATCCGGTCTGCTTGACATAGAACTCCTCAGTAAATGCCTTGAGATCGACATTGGCGGCATCTATCTTGGAAAATAAATCACGCCGTGGTTGGTCATGGATATAGCCTGCTGTAACTGCTACCGTCTTGATGTTACGTTCATGACAGGCATCGGATACATCCATTACATATTCGGTGAAAATTACTGGGTCGTTGTAGGTGAATGCGATGCTCTTGCAGCCAAGTTCATCGGCCCTGCTCGCAATAGCTTCCGGGTTAGCTTGATCGGCGAGTTTGTCGAAGCTACGTGATTTTGAAATATCCCAGTTCTGACAAAACTTGCAGGCGAGGTTGCAGCCTGCTGTACCGAATGATAGGACGCTGCTCCCAGGGTAGAAGTGGTTAAGTGGTTTTTTTTCAATTGGGTCGATGCAGAATCCTGAAGAACGTCCATAAGTTGTGAGCACCATTGCGTCTCCAGCACGTCCACGAACATAGCACGCACCTCGCTGTCCCTCATGCAGCCGACAGTCCCGTGGGCATAGGTCACACTGGATGCGACCATCCACCAACGTGTGCCAGTATTTCGCGGGGTGCTGTTCAGCAACGCTGATCGGCTCATCCATAGCAGGATTCCTCATCTAAATCCGTCTCATGCCACTTAGTTACGGTATAGCGAAACAGCTTCACATCAGCCGCCCAGAAGGTATCAGGCAGCCCCGCCTTACGTTTCAGCATAGTAAGGAATAGATCTGGTTGAGGGAGGCTCCCCCATACTTGTGGCAGAAAGGTACTTCGATGCCGACCATACTCGAAAACGACTCCATCGGTTCCAGGGCGAAGTTGCGAAAGTGCCGTAGATTCGTTGGTAAACGTAATTAGCTCTGGTTTGGTGAGTAATGAGACCTCCACCTGCACCGTTTCAAAATCCTTCAACCTAAGAGGCGGGAAACGTGGATCGAATAATGCAGCTGATACGGCATTAGTCTTGACGTCGATGAGCAATGGCCGGTATGCATGAATTGATCCGATGCAGCCACGTAATTTCCCGTACCGAGTAAGGGTAACGAAACTCGCGCCGAGTTCGATTAGCCATGGCGCGGTTTCGTCTGATGTTGCATAGGGTATGTGCAAGGAGTTTGCAATTGCTGAGCGTGCTATCGATAGCAAGATCTGTCCTTGGTCATTCTTCATAGCCTATCTCCTGGGTGAAAGCAATCGCGGCATAACCCACCACCCGGTCTTTCGAACCAGACGTATCACCGGAATTACGTAAATCAAGAAGATGGGGTATCAGGTGGTGTTTTTGAGAAGCGATGATCAGGCCGTTGATGGGGGTACCTCCGCAGGCATGCTCATGTGAGATCGGCTGGTTCAGATCCAAGATAGATTGAACAGTCTCACCATCCACTCGTTGGGCAGTAACATAAGGTAGATAGTGTGATAGATCTGAGCTGATAACGATGAGCGTTTCATTGCCGCCCCACAGCACATCCAGTACCTCTGCAACCTCTTCAGATGATGCCGTTCCGACAGCCAATGGCAGCAGGGTAAAATCTGGCAATATACTTTGCAGGAATGGCAACTGCACTTCCAATGAGTGCTCCATCAGATGTGCCTGAGAGTTGATGCTGATTTGCGGCAAGTGATCAATGGCCCTAGCCGCTGAGGCGTCAATCAGGACGCGACCGAGCGGCGTTTCAAACACATCTGATCCTGGCAATGCTAGGCCATTTACTGCAACTCGATGGGTGGGGCCAAGCAGCACAACGCGCCGGATGCGCGTAGCAATGGAACTCAGGGTGGCATAAGCGGTTGCCGCAATCTCACCTGAATAGATATAACCAGCATGCGGTACGATCAGAGCCTTGGGGGTTAACGGATGAGGGTACGCTGAGGCCATCAATCGTTGCACATCTCGAGCAAGTTGTTGCGAATCTGCCGGGTAGAACATACCTGCGACAGCAGGCGATCGAACAATCGACATGGAGATCCCTCGTTAAGTGATGAGAGTATGCTTTTATATATATGTCCTGTGAGGACAGAATCAAGAGAAATTAAAAACTATTGTGATGAGTCTCAGTCATTCACTACCTAATGAAAGTGTGGGTACTGACTAGAGCATGGACAGATTGGGGTGAGGGGGTGGCTATTGAAATCCTTTTCACTATCACCATATACCTTCTTGTCAGCGGAATTGTCCGCTCAATAAAGTCGATTAAGATAAGGAGAAATACATGATTAATGTCACTCGTTTCGACCCATTTCAAGTATCTGGCTTGGATCCATTTGATGATGTGATTCGTGGATTATTTCGCCCGGTTAAATTGGAAAACAAGCAGGAGGTTTTGATCAAGATTGATGTTAGGGAGGACGATAAGTCATATACCGTCTACGCAGAAATTCCGGGTGTAAGGAAGGAGGATTTACACGTTTCTATCGAAGGAAATCAAGTATCAATCAACGCGGAAACTCGGCAGGAAAATGAGGTAAAGGAGGGTGGGAAGGTGCTACGTTCGGAGCGCTACTATGGAAAATCATTACGTAGCTTTTCCCTGGGTAGCGAAGTCGATGAAAATGCATCCCATGCCAAATACGCCGACGGGATCTTGGAGTTAATGCTACCCAAGAAGGCTGTCTCTTCTGCCAGAAAACTTAGTATCAATTAACAGTTGGTCAGAAGTTGTCCTAAGACCCCCAGTTAGCTGATGAGTTGACTGGGGGGAGGCTGTGTTGAGTGATCTGATACACGGATTTTTGTGAGATTAGGGTCTATAGTTAACTAAGTTATTTTGTTCTTAGGTCTCTCCCGTCCATGATTAAGAGTTCTCGTGGCAAACGTACTCTCTCGATCTCTCTACTCGTACTGGGAGGGCTGCTAATCTTCCTGGCACCAGAGAATGTATGGATTGGATCAATCTTACTCATCGCTGGTCTTTGTATTGAAGTGGTGGGACTGGTACTTTCGCACCGTAGGTAACAAGGTCTTTCAATAGTTTAATATTTTGGAGTGTGGCTGCCCGCCCGCGAATGCTGAGCTTAGCTTCATGTTTCGCCTCGTTTTATTCGTCAGACAGGGGTGATATGCTTAAAAACTCGTGGCGCCTGCAGTTCTGCAATCCCATCTAAGATCAAATTAATTTCAACTAGGCGGAATAATAAAATAATGGCTCTGATACTCATCTCGACATCCTTTTCTCACAATGCGGAGATTCCTATTCAGCATACCTGTGAGGGTCAGGATATTTCCCCCGATCTTTCCTGGACGGGAATCCCTGCCAACACGAAGAGTCTGGTATTGATCGTTGATGATCCTGACGCACCTGACCCGGACGCGCCAAAAATGACTTGGGTCCACTGGATGCTCTACAACATACCGTCTGAAACTAATGGGATGCCTGCGGGGGTGGGAACGAAAGAACTCCCGCTAGGAACCTTGCAGGGGCTCAACGACTGGCAGCGCACTGGTTACGGCGGGCCATGCCCGCCGATCGGCTGTCATCGTTACTTTCATAAGCTCTATGCTCTGGATTCTCTTCTGCCGAATCTAAAACATCCAACGAAGACAATTCTAGTGAAAGCGATGGAGGGTCACATCATCGACCACGCAGAGTTAATCGGTCATTATCGACGCCACTCTTGAATTGTTCCTGAAGATTATTATAAGGCATCACCAGAACAGCTGCGCCTTGCACCCGACCTGCTCGTAGCTGTTGTATGGCTTCATTGGCCTCTACCAGAGGAAATGTTTTTACTACAGATCTGACTCTAGCCTGTGGTGCGATGGCGAGAAATTCCTCTCCATCGCGTCGCGTGAGATTAGCAATGGAGCGAATGCTGCGCTCCCCCCAAATTAATTCATAGGGAAATTCTGGGATAGGACTCATGTGGATTCCGGCACATACCAACGTTCCACCCTTGGTGATATGGCTAAGAGCTTGCGGTATTAGTGCGCCGACCGGTGCAAACAATATAGCAGCATCCAATTCCAGCGGTGGCGCCGTGCCCGAGTCACCTGCCCAGACAGCACCTAGATCATAGGCGAAATGTTGCCCCTCTATATCGCCTGGTTTGGTGAAAGCGAATACCTCCCGACCCTGCCAGTGGGCCACCTGTGAGATGATATGCGCCGACGCACCAAAACCGTAAATACCAATCCGCTTTGCTGAGCCGGTTGCGATTAATGCACGGTATCCGATCAGCCCGGCGCAAAGTAGTGGTGCAGATTCAGCATCTGAATATATGTCTGGTAACGAAAAGCAGTAGCGTTGGTCTGCCAATGCAAATTCGGCATAGCCACCATTCAGGGTATATCCAGTGAATTCTGCTGCATCACAGAGATTTTCGCGGCCGCTCGCACAATATCGGCATTGACCGCAGGTGTGAGCGAGCCAAGGTACGCCCACTCTCTGCCCTATCGCAAAACGTTCTGCCTGCGGGCCTCTCTCCACGACAGTGCCGACGATTTCATGTCCGAGAATGAGCGGCAGTTTGGGTTGTCGCAGATCACCATCGATCACGTGCAGGTCGGTGCGACATACACCGCAGGCATGTACCTTAAGCAGGATCTCAGCAGCTACGGGTTTAGGCCTGGGTAGTTCTGTTAGTCGCAGGGGTTGATTCTGAGTATCCAGAATCATGGCTTTCATGTAGATCCTCGGTAATTCGGCAATAAAATTTCAAAGCACGCTGATTTTCCAATCTGCCCAGCATGCGCCATGATCATATTGCTATCAGTTTGCGCGAATCAGCAATACAGGCACCGGAGACGTTCGCAACACCCCTTCGGCAACACTCCCGAACAGTAGACGGTTGAAACCAGTTCGACCATGGGTGCCGATTACGATCAGATCTGCCGACCAGCGTTGAGCCTCTGCTATGATCACGCCGGCGATGCTCTCACCATCCGCTTCGAGCATCTGTATCTCTGCCGTTCTGCCTGACTGTTGCACTTTCATTCGTGCTTGTGTAAGTATTTCTGCGTCACTACTTCTGATCGACTCTGGTAATTCAGCATAATTGATGCAACTTTCTGCATCTGCAAAATGAATCTCCTCCTTCACATGTAGTAGTCTAAGCTGAACATTTTGTTGGTTGGTAAATACGAGCGCTTCTTTCAGAGCTCGGTCAGAAGTTGGGCTGCCATCAACCGGAATCAGGATACGTTGATACATATTACCTCCTAAAGAAAATTATCCTTTCATACATGCTTTTGGTCTGAAGGAAGTGCCCAAGTTAGCAAGATTTGCCTGCTTGGCACCCTCTGTCATTAGGGCAGAATCTTTATATCTGCTTAGTGCTTCCTTTGCGACCTAATGTATCGAGGTCGCGGCGATCAAACTCACTGCTGCAGTTCATTGACCATTATCAGACAAGCCCTGATGCCAACTCAGAGTGTAGATAGGGCCGTGATTTGAGGATGAGCATGCTGGGATGTCGAGAGATTCAACTGTAGCCTTATTATTCAATAAACCCCATTACAAGATAGCTTTAGCGGGGCAGATATACTAGGCTGAATGTATAAGATTACGTTAAGTCTGGGGGGGGGGTATGGCCGTACATAACATCAGTTTTTATTTTTGTGCCACCCTTACCAAAGGGGAAAATCATGGTATTTGAAGATCGCATTGCAGCTGCCGAACGATTGGCAGAGGCTCTGGTTGAATATCGCGGTAGACGGCCGCTTATACTTGCGATACCGCGTGGGGCAGTGCCCATGGCGCAAGTTATCGCTGCTAGGCTTGGGGGCGAGATTGATGTAGTGCTAGTGAGGAAACTACGTGCACCTGGCAACCCAGAATTTGCTATCGGATCAGTTGATGAAAGCGGTTGGGTCTACCTTGCAGATTATGCTACCGAAACCGGTGCAGATGAGGAGTACATCAGAGGGGAGACTGCCGTTCAATTGGAAACCATACGGCAGCGTCGTATTCAGTATACCCCAGTGAGGCCACCACATGATCCAACTGGGCGAATCGTCATCGTCATCGATGATGGTCTGGCCACAGGTTCGACCATGATTGCAGCATTGCATTCACTCAGAGCAAAAAATCCGGCAGAGCTGATTTGTGCCGTTCCAGTAGCACCCCCTGAAACCTTGAAAAAAATAGGCATCAAAGCAGACCGGGTTGTATGTCTATCGACGCCGCTCAATTTTCAGGCAGTGGGGCAGTTCTATTTAGATTTTCCACAGGTGACGGATACAGAAGTCATATCTATTTTAGCTTCCTCCAGTCAGATATCCATCACTTGACATCGTCCCATGTAAGTAGTGCTAGGCATCGATATGATTCTAATGGTTCTGAAGTTACAAGCTGTAGGTTAAGGAACGTTTTACTTAAATAATTTATCTACAGATGGCAGCGTTTTACGCTACAAGAAATAGGCTGATCGCCTATATGTTGATCTCTAATCCTCTCCTATCCTTTCTTTAATTATTTTAAGGTACTCAGTAGTACTCGGAATCATCCGCCAGAAATGGTAGATGAGTCGAATCTTCTTATGTCTGGATACATGAATTTGTGGGGACTATTTTGTCAGTAAAGCAGGTTTTGTTTCATGATGCTGCCAGAGCTAGAATTGTCGCTGGTGTAAACATTCTGGCAGATGCAGTCAAAGTGACTCTTGGTCCACGAGGCCGTAACGTTATTCTGGAGCGAACCTATGGCCCACCTCTGGTCGCGAATTCCGGTGTCATTGTGGCAAAGGAAATTGTGCTCGATGATAAGTTCGAGAATATGGGAGCGCAAATGGCTCGTGAGGTTGCAAGTAAGACCTCCGACGTGGCAGGAGATGGCACAACTACTGCAACCATTCTTGCACAGGCAATCGTACGTGAAGGAATGAAATTCGTTGCGGCAGGAATGAATCCTATGGATCTAAAGCGAGGGATCGACTTAGGGGTTATAGCGATCATTGAAGAGTTGAGGAAAATTTCTAGACCTTGTGTCACCAGCAAAGAGATTAGTCAGGTCGGCGCCATTTCTGCCAATGCGGATACTGCCATCGGCGAGATTATCGCTGAGGCAATGGGGAGAGTCGGCAAAGAGGGTGTGATCACGATCGAAGATGGTAGGGGTCTGCAAAATGAGCTAGAGATCGTTGATGGGATGCAGTTTGACCGCGGCTACTTATCACCATATTTCATTAATAATCAGGATAAACAGATTGTCACGCTTGATGATCCATATATTCTCCTCTATAACAAAAAGATCAGTAATCTGCAGGAACTATTGCCACTATTAGATCAGATAGCAAAGTCCGGACATCCCCTGTTGATCGTTGCAGAGGAAGTTGAGGGGGAGGCGCTGGCGGTTTTAGTGGTTAACAATATCCGTGGCACTTTAAAAGCTGCTGCGGTTAAAACACCAGGCTTTGGTGATCGACGCAAGGACATACTGGAAGACATTGCCATCCTCACGGGTGGCACAGTAGTTAGTGAGGAAGCTGGAATTACCCTAGAGAAGGTGGAATTGAGGCATCTTGGACAGGCTAAGCGCGTTGAAATCAACAAGGAGAATACAACGATTATCAGCGGTGCAGGGGATGCATTGAAGATTCAGAATCGTATAAAACAAATTCGTAACTTGTGTAAAGAGGCCACTAATGAATATGACAAGGAAAAATTACAGGAACGCACTGCAAAGCTGAGCGGTGGAGTTGCGGTGATCAGAGTTGGCGCAGCTACTGAGACGGGAATGAAAGAAAAGAAAACTAGAATTGAGGATGCGATGCATGCAACACGGGCCGCGGTGGAAGAGGGTGTCTTGCCGGGAGGTGGCGTGGCATTACTGAGAGCGCGTTCAGCCATCAAGTCACTCAAAGGTAGCAATAATGAACAGGAGGCAGGTATTAAGATTGTAATGCGAGCATTGGAAGAGCCTTTGCGTCAGATCGTTGCTAATGCAGGGGGGGAGCCCTCGGTGGTTCTCGCCAAGGTTTCGGCTGGCAAGGGTAGTTTTGGCTATAACGCAGCTGCTGAGGTCTATGGCGATCTGATAGAGATGGGGATTCTAGACCCAACCAAAGTAACCCGTTCAGCCTTACAAAATGCCGCTTCGATAGCCAGCCTGATACTCACTGCTGACGTCATGGTTGCGGAGTTGGATGAAACCAAAAAAATGCGACCCAGCGAGATGGGTGCGATGGAATCATAGCGGTAGCCGATTGGCCGATTGGATTCATTTAACGCGTTACTAAAGGATTTTGAATATGGGGACTCAGAGTACTCACGCGAACTTTAAAAAAATCCGTCGTCATGATGGAATTTTCCAGGAGCGGGTTCATGATGCCTACAAGGCCAAGGGTAAACTACTAGAGCCGACTGTCTGCATAGGATGTGGCGCAGTATTTCATGAAGGGCGTTGGCAGTGGCGACAAGTTCCGGTAGACGCTCATAAACAAACTTGCCCTGCATGTCATCGCATTCATGACCATTATCCTGCCGGTTTTGTAACTCTTAAGGGGGAGTTCTTTCGCGCCCATCTCACGGAAATATTGCAGTTAATACACAACGTTGAGAAGCACGAGCGGGCAGAGCATCCACTCAAACGCATCATGGAAATAGAAGAGAAGGGTGATACAGCATTGATTACAACAACCGACATCCATCTTGCCCGAGGAATTGGCGAGGCCGTGCATCATGCCTATCAGGGAGAGCTTAATTATCACTATAACCCTGAGGAAAACCTGTTACGGGTTACTTGGACGCGCTGAGCTGTGAGCGCCATAAGGGGATGATTCTGTAGTGTGTAAGGAGGAGGCTATATCATGCTTAACGATGAATTTGTGATTACGTCGTCATCGTAGTGAAGCGGGATGATACAGCGCTAAAGGTGGCTAAGCTGATGCGTCAACACCGTGTATGCGATGTGCAAGTAGTAGAGGAGCGAGATGGTCAAAGGGTTCCATTAGGGATTATCACCGACCATGATCTTGTCGTAGAAATCATGGCGCCAGAGCTTGATTACATGGTCATTACGGTGGGAGATATCATTGATCTACATGCCTTTTAATGTCATGTTGGCAGAACAATTATCTTGAAATATGTTAATCACAAAATCCCAAAGAGGGGGCGTCATGTCTGTCAGTGAAGTTTGTACACGGGAAGTTATTGTCATGCGACGTGATGAAACGATCATGGAGGCGGCTAGGCTGATGCGAGAGCATCATGTCGGCGATGTCCTTGTGATCGAAGATCGAAATGGTATTCAGGTTCCAGTGGGAATAGTCACCGACCGGGATTTGGTAGTAGAGGTCATGGCGCTAGGGCTTGATCACATGGTCATCACGGTCGG
Source organism: uncultured Pseudomonadota bacterium (assembly GCA_903957805.1). Taxonomy (GTDB): domain Bacteria; phylum Pseudomonadota; class Gammaproteobacteria; order Burkholderiales; family Nitrosomonadaceae; genus VFJL01. Next base: position 11,543 of record CAJBQQ010000080.1, read on the forward strand.
AGATATTATGACCCAGGATCTTTTTACAGCAAAAGACAGCATGGGAACATTTGAGGCGATTCAATATATGCGAAGCAAGACGGTAAGGCGCTTGCCGATTGTTGATGAGAAGGGTGGATTGGTTGGAGTCATCAGTCTGGACGATATACTGGAACTATTGGCGGAAGAGATGCTTGATCTTTCCAAGTTGGTCGGATACGAGAGGAAAAAGGAAGTGCGGCACCGCCGCTAATTAAATTAGATCTAGCCAGAGGAGTAATCATGCAAATCCCGTTGCAAATCACTATCCGAGATGTAGAACATTCCGCTATGTTGGAAACGCATATTCGTGACATGGCAAAGAAACTTGATGAATTTTTTTCCCATATCATGTCTTGTCGTGTGGTGGTTGAGATGCCGCATAAGCACCACCACCAAGGAAAGCAGTTCAATGTGCGAATCGATATTGGCGTTCCTGGCCGTGAGATTGTCGTTAACCATAATCATCATGAAGATGTTTATGTGGCCATGCGAGATGCCTTTGATGCTGCAAAACGCCAACTTGAGGATTATGCTCGCAAGATTCGCGGCGATACCAAGGTTCATGAGCCACGAGTCTGATTAAGTAATTGAATCGAACATGATGGAGACAGGCCTGTCATAAGCATGTCTCCATCACTATCTTTAAAGAGACTTGGAGGAATGGGTGGTGAATGGGCTTCTCGGTGTAATTAAATGTCATCCGTCAAGATATTGGTCTAGGATTGAGTGTGGTCGTGCAGATTCGAAGAAGTTGATTATTGTTGCGTACCTAGCACTGTTAGGAGTTTTCCCTATAGCCCATGCGCAAACCGAGCAAGGCGCAACTCTTGGCGAATTGCTCTACTCAACACACTGTAGTACGTGCCACGCTGTAGAAATTCACTGGCGTGCAAAGTCATTATCATCCGACTGGAGTAGCTTGAAAGTTCAGGTACGGCGCTGGCAGTTAAATATCGGATTGGGATGGAGTGAAGATGAGATCACTGATGTCACGCGTTACCTGAATAATACTTATTATAATTTCACGGTTACTGATAAGAGAGATCTTACGCAGGGCATCAAAATACAACAAACCAATACCCCTTGATAGTTTCAATCTGATTACGCAACGGTCTGGTATAGCCCATGAAGTGGTCTTACGTTAAGTTGATAATGTCCCCATGTGTCTAGGCATTCCCATGCAGATCCTAGAGATCGAGGGATTTGACGCACACTGTTCGGCTAAGGGAGTCACGCGCGATGTGAGTCTATTCTTGCTTCAGGGTGAACCGCTTGCTGTAGGCGATTTTGTCATGGTGCATGTGGGTTACGCGATCCAGAAAATGAATGCACAGGAAGCTCGTTCGGCTTGGGAGGTTCACGACGAAATGTTGGCTGCGGAGGCAGGGGGTGCATGAAATATCGCTCTGCCAATCCTTGATTGATAAGGTGCAGCAGATTGCGGTCACTCACGGGGCGCTTAGTGTGGGGCTCGTTACACTGAGGATAGGACCCCTATCCGGAGTTGATCCTTTACTAATGCAGCATGCCTATCCTTTTGCCGCCGCCGGTAGCCTAGCGGCAGAATCTAAATTATTGATCGAACTGTCTCCACTCAGGGTGAGATGCGAGGGCTGTTGCTCTGAGACGGAAGTTGAGCCGAGTTTTCTCATATGTTCAGTCTGTGGCAGTCACCATACTGAACTAGTGAGCGGGGATGAGATGACTCTAATGAGCGTCGAGCTGGTTACTAGAGGTGAGGTCGGTCATGTGTGACACATGCGGTTGTAATATTACGCCGGGCAATCTCAGATTTGCTTACAAGCCATTAAACGGAACCACTGCCGTGGCCGTGTTAAAAAATCTGCTGGCCAGGAATGACGACCAGGCGACACATAATCGGTATCACTTCGATCAACACCGGATACTGACAATCAATCTTATGTCGTCACCCGGTTCAGGCAAGACTGCTTTGCTTGAGGCGACTATTGACGCTTTGCATCATGAATACCGTATTGGTGTGATTGAGGGCGATCTGGATACTGAGAATGATGCCATGCGCATCCGAGCCAAGGGAGTGCCAGCACATCAGATCATCACCGGTTCAGCGTGTCACCTGGATGCTCATATGGTGCACGATGCGCTGCATCAGTTCCCGCTATCTGGACTGGATATATTATTTATCGAGAATGTTGGTAACTTGGTATGCCCCGCTAGCTTTGATCTTGGCCAACATCGTAATGTTGTCCTGCTCTCGGTTACCGAGGGTGATGATAAGCCATCAAAGTATCCGGTCATATTCCGTGCTGCAGATTTGGTACTCTTTACTAAGAGTGATCTGCTGCCGGTGTTGGATGATTTTAGTCCGGAGCGGGCTGAAGAGAATCTACGCAACCTTGCGAGCTCTGCTCCGGTAATACAACTCTCTGCACGGCATGCATTGGGCCTACAGCCGTGGCTGGATTGGCTACGAGGTCAATTGGTGATCCAACGATCGCAAGTGGATCAGGGGGAGAGCATCCGTCCCCGCATACAGCATGATGGTGCTCATTTTCCCGAGGTGTCAATTTGACCCAGACCGCTCAGGAATGGCTCGAAAAGATCCGTGCACTACCACTGAAACGTCGTACTCGAATCATGAACGTTTGTGGTGGGCACGAACGTTCAATCACGCTGGCCGGGATCAGAAGTGCTTTACCCAAGACGATAGAACTGATTGCGGGGCCGGGCTGTCCGGTCTGTGTATGCCCCGAAGAGGATGTCTACCAAGCAATACAACTGAGTCTGCAGAGAGATGTGATCCTGGTCGCTTTTGGCGACATGTTAAGGGTGCCAGTGAATGTGGCTAAGGGAGAGATACGCTCTCTGGAGCAGGCCAAGGCGAGTGGTGCGGATATCCGACCCATCTCAAGTCCGCGTGAAGCTGTCAGGATTGCCCGTGAAAACCCAGAAAGATCGGTAGTTTTCTTTGCTGCTGGTTTTGAGACAACCACCGCTCCGGTCGCTGCAATGATGCTTGAGGGGATTCCTGATAATTTGTCTGTACTTCTGTCAGCCAGAAGGACCTGGCCTGCAGTAGCAATGCTGCTGGATTCAGACACGCCGGGTTTCGATGGTCTAGTTGCACCCGGTCATGTCTCGACCATTATGGGGCCGGAAGAGTGGCTCTTTGTGGTTGAGAAACACCATATTCCGACGGCAGTTGCGGGCTTCATGCCGGTCTCCCTTCTGGCGGCAATGTACTCGGTCTTGCGGCAGCTGTTTGAGGGCGAACGTTTTCTTGATAACTGCTATCCAGAGTTGGTACGCCCTGGTGGTAATCAGACCGCGCAAAATAAAATTTCACAGGCGATGCATGTTACCGATGCTAATTGGCGCGGGATAGGAATGATTTCTGATTCTGGTTTTGAACTCAACCCGCTCTTTGCTCAGCATGATGCGCGAGTGAAATTCCCTGATCTTGATACGGCAGGACGTAAGCGTGCCGGACAAATGCCGCCCGGTTGTGAATGCGCGAGCGTGGTGTTGGGTAAAATCAACCCCAATGAATGCAAGATATATGGTCGTGCCTGCACACCTAAATCACCGGTCGGTCCATGCATGGTATCGGATGAAGGTGCCTGCCGGATTTGGTGGTCAGCCGGCGTCAGGACCAATGCTGCTGAGATTCAGCCTCTTGAGGCTTAAGGTATTCGCTCAGAGAATCTCCCTAGTCTTTATCTGAATGAACGTACACGACCAGGAAATGATTCGCGATATTGAACCCGAGGCTCGGCGCTGGTTAATAACAGGTCGGGTACAGGGAGTGGGTTTTCGTCCTTTTGTTTTTCGGTTGGCACAGCAGTTCGGATTGCCGGGGCGGGTGCAAAATCTTGCGGGTCAGGTGTCGATTGAGGCTGAGGGTGATCCTTCCGTACTTGATGCATTTGGAGCGGCGTTGTTCGCTGATGCTCCATCATTGGCCCGACCAGAAATGATTCGAAGCGAAAAGATCGAGCACCGTAAGCTCGATCATTTTGAGATCATTCCCAGTGAAGCTGTGGGGACACAAGTCCATATACCGCCAGATCAATCCATGTGTGACGATTGTAGACGTGAGTTATTGACGTCTCAAGACCGGCGTTACCGATACCCCTTCATCAACTGCACGCAGTGCGGGCCGCGATATACCTTAATCACGCGACTGCCTTACGATCGTGCCAATACCACCATGGCAGATTTTGTATTATGCCCTGCTTGTCGCACCGAGTATGAGGATCCGCTTGACCGACGTTTCCATGCAGAACCGGTTGCCTGTCCAGAATGTGGTCCGCAGATTTATTTTACTTCGCCGAGCGGGCAGATTAATGGATCCGGGGCGTTGAGTGCCTGTATTGATGCACTTCGTCAGGGAGAGGTCGTGGCCGTGAAGGGTATCGGTGGATATCATCTGTTATGCGACGCTGGTAATGATGCGGTGATTTCTCAGTTGCGTGTCAAAAAGAATCGTCCACATAAGCCTCTTGCATTGATGTTTCCATGGACCGGATCAGATGGTCTGGAGCAGTTACGACAGGAGTTAGAGGTCGATGCTAGTTCTGGCGAGATGTTATGTGATCCGGCACGTCCGATCGTGCTGTTAAGGCGACGTGATGACTCGACACTGTCGAAATTGATTGCACCGGGACTGGATGAAATCGGCGCAATGCTACCTTACAGCCCACTTCACTATTTGCTACTAGATGGCTTAGAGAGTCCTGTGGTCGCCACTTCTGGGAACGTGAGTGGTGAGCCGGTCCTCACGGAAAATTCAGAAGCAGAAAAGCGATTGGGGAATGTGACGCAATATTTTCTGCATCACGACCGCCCGATTGTACGTCCAGCCGATGACCCGGTGATGCGTATCATCGCCGGAAGTCTCCGCTTACTCCGTGCTGGACGTGGGATTGCACCGTTCGAGTTTAATGTTCCAAATAAATTCGAAAGGCCCCTGCTCGCTGTCGGTGGTCATATGAAGAACACAATCGCATTAGGGTGGGGTCGACGAGTGGTGATGTCTCCCCATATCGGGGGCTTGGATACTCCGCGTAGCCTAGTGGTATTCGAACAAGTGATCGCTGATTTTCAAAGACTATACGGGGTGCAAGCAGAGGCCATTGTTTGCGATGCCCATCCTGGGTACGCCAGCAGTCGTTGGGCTGGCCGCCAGGGGTTACCACTGATCAAGGTCTGGCATCACCATGCCCATGCATCAGCACTGGCGATGGAGCACTCCCCGCAGAAAGCATGGCTAACATTTACTTGGGATGGTGTTGGTTTAGGCGAGGATGGTACGTTATGGGGCGGCGAGGCATTGCATGGCCATCCCGGTACATGGGCGCGTGTTGCACGTATGCGCCCCTTCCGTCTGCCGGGAGGGGAACTTGCGGGTCGAGAGCCATGGCGATCTGGCATGGCTCTTTGTTGGGAGAGTGGGATGGATAATGACTCATCTAATGGCGATATCAAATTGCTGAAGAAGGCATGGCTGAAGGGATTGAATTCTCCGGTCACCACTTCAGTCGGTCGGTTGTTTAATGGCGCAGCAAGCCTGCTCGGTCTGATTGATACGGCAAGTTATGAGGGTCAGTCGGGCATGTATCTGGAGAGTGTGGCTGAGGGTGAGGTTGAACCGGTAGATCTTCCACTCGAGCAGGATGACTCTGGTTTGTTCACAGCAGATTGGAGGCCGTTGGTTCCACCACTACTGAGGAAGGATGTATCGGTTGCAAAGAGATCAATGCAATTCCATCTGAGTCTGGCCCAGTCAATTGTTGAACAGGCGCGACGTATCCGTGAAGTGGCTCCATTTGATCTGGTTGGATTGACGGGGGGTGTATTTCAGAACCGAGTACTGGCCGAACTAGCAGTCTCGAAGCTAGCAGATGCTGGGTTCGATGCATATCTCCCGAAGAGAGTCCCGTGCAATGACGGTGGTATCGCGGTTGGACAGCTTATAGAGGGAGGGCTTGCTGATGGATGACACGCATATCCGTCTCGCACATGGCAATGGAGGTCTCTACATGCGAGAGTTGATCGAGACCTTGTTCGCACGGCACCTTGCTAATCCGCTGCTTGATGTACAGACAGATGCTGCTGAATTGCCCACGATGGATGGGGTATTAATGATCACAACCGATGGCTTTACCGTTCAGCCATTGGAGTTTCCGGGAGGGACTATCGGGTCACTGGCGGTGCATGGAACGGTTAATGATCTCGCTGTGTCGGGAGCTGTGCCGCATTATTTAACACTTAATGCGTTCATTGAGGAAGGTTTTGAAATCTCAAAGTTGGAGAGAATTGTAATCAGCCTGGCTGCTGCTGCGAGTGAGGCTAAGGTGGTGGTGGTGGCGGGAGATACCAAGGTGGTTCCGCGCGGAGAGGGGGGGGGTCTCTATCTTGCATGTACTGGGGTGGGCAGCAGACCCCGGCATCTGAATCTCGGAATGGATCGGGTGCAGTCGGGTGACTCAGTCTTAGTCAGTGGGCCGGTTGGGGACCACGGAATTGCAGTGATGCTGGCTCGGGAGGAGTTTGGTCTGAGCGGAGATCTATTGTCGGATGCGGCAAGTGTGTTTCCTCTGACGCAGATGATGATTGGATTTTCTGGATTGCGTTTCATGAGGGATCCAACCAGAGGTGGGTTGGCTACGGTGATGCACGAGATCTGCCGGGCCACCGGTCTTGAGGTGAGGCTCAATCAGACTGCAATTCCAGTGCGTGAGCAAGTGGCATCGGTATGCGAGATGCTGGGTTACGACCCGATGTTTCTCGCATGCGAGGGTCGGGTGGTAGCGGTGGTAGATTCTTCCCAGGCAAATGAGGTATTGAAACGGTTACAGTTACTTCCACAGGGGCGGGATGCTGCAATCATTGGCAGTGTTCATGAAGGTCGTGCGCAGGTGGTATTGCAGACAGAATTGGGTGGAGAACGTATTTTGGAAGAGTTAGAAGACGATCCTCTTCCCAGGATATGCTAAAGAATCTGTATACGTTCTTTTTGCATGATGATCATCAAGTCCACTGCAAGGGGTGCTTACATAGACTAGGATTAAACATTATCTGAAGGTTTCTCGCCCTCCTTATCCGCATCCCTTCTAGAGATCTTATAGTCGTTACGTAATGTTGCATCATGAAGGAACGCAATTTTATGCAGACTCATGAACTTTCTAAGATCGAACAGAAGATCGCTCCTCTACTGACGAGGTATGGATGTGAGCCGAGTATGCTTCTTCAAATCTTGCGAGAGGTGCAGGAGACTTTTAATTTTATTCCCCCAGATGCGATAACAGCGATTGCGGACAATCTTGGCGTGCCAAGAACAGATGTAGAAGGTGTTGCGAGTTTCTATTCATTCTTATCACTCGATCCGGTGGGTGAGTACCGGATTCTTTTCTCCAGTAGTGTCACCGACCAGATGCAGGGAAGTTCGGAGTTGATGCAGTATTTCTGCCAGAAGTTGTGGCTGGAGCCGGGAAAGGTTTCTGAAGATAATCTACTGAGCGTAGACAGCACCTCATGTACCGGTATGTCAGACCAGGGTCCGGCAGCGCTAGTCAATGGCTATGCTCTCACTAATCTCAATCAAGAGAGACTTGATTTAATTGCAAATCTGGTTCGTGATAGGAGGCCGGTTGGTGACTGGCCATCCATCTTGTTCGAGGTAAAGGACAACATCCGACGGTCTGGGACATTATTAGGTGATTCTTTAGTGCCAGGTGATGCAATTAAAGAGATGCTGAGACGAGGCAGCACCGAAACGATGTTGGAGATCGAGCGATCGGGATTGCGCGGGCGTGGTGGAGCAGGCTTCTCTGTCGCGAAGAAGTGGTCTCTGTGTCGAGACTCGCCGGGTCGCGATCATTATATCGTGTGTAATGCAGACGAGGGTGAACCCGGTACCTTCAAGGATCGAGTGCTGCTGAATAGTTACGCTGATCTGGTATTCGAGGGTATGACCATCAGTGCACGGATAATCGGTGCAAAAAAAGGCCTTCTGTATTTACGAGGAGAGTATCTCTATCTCCGTAACAGGCTAGAACAGATTCTGGCTCAGCGGCGTATTGCCGGCCTATTGGGGAAGAGCATTCTAGGAGAAATGGATTTCGATTTCGATATTGAAATCCATCTCGGTGCGGGGGCTTACATCTGTGGTGAAGAATCAGCATTGATCGAATCACTCGAAGGTAAGCGCGGCCGACCACGTAACCGCCCACCCTTTCCGGTGTCGCAGGGATACCTCGATCAACCCACCTTGGTAGATAACGTGGAGACACTTGCTTGCATTTCTCAGATCGCAATAAAGGGGGGTGAGTGGTTTTCATCCATTGGGACAACCCAGTCTAGCGGAAGTAAATTACTCAGTATTGCGGGCGATTGTTCCATGCCGGGTATTTATGAGTATCCATTCGGTATTTCTCTACAAGATGTTCTAGATGATTGCGGGGCAGAGGACCCCTATGCGGTTCAGGTGAGCGGACCATCCGGGGTACTAATTTCATCCAAGGAGTTCAGACGTCTTATCTGTTTTGAAGATCTGCCTACTTCAGGAGCGATCACTATTTTCAGGCGTGGACGCAATATTCTGAGTGTCGTACAGAATTTTACTCATTTCTTTGCCGAGGAGAGTTGTGGATTCTGCACGCCATGCCGTGTCGGGACACAGTTGCA
>CAJBQQ010000081.1 GCA_903957805.1 uncultured Pseudomonadota bacterium
CGGACCCTCTGTCCGGCGTTTCGCGCGTGAGCTCGGGGTGAATCTCGCCCTAGTCAGAGGCAGCGGATTAAAACAGCGCATCCTCAGGGAGGATGTGCAGTCTTATGTCAAGAATGAGCTTTCAAAACCGCGTGGTGGCGGAGCAGATCTGAACCTCCTCCCATGGCCGCAGGTGAATTTCTCTAAATTCGGTCCGGTCGAGTCAAGGCCGTTGTCGCGTATTAAAAAAATGACGGGTGCGAACCTGCACCGCAACTGGGTAATGATCCCTCATGTCACCCAGTTCGACGAGGCCGATATCACCGAATTAGAGTCTCTACGCAAGCAATCCAATGAAGCCTCAGGAGGTGGTGGGGGTAAGACCACCCTTCTGGCCTTCTTAATGCAGATAGCAACATCGGCCCTAAAAAAATTCCCAGAGTTCAATGCCTCCCTCGATCAGAATGGAGATGAGATGAACCTGGTGATCAAGAACTACTACCACCTGGGCTTTGCCGCAGATACCCCCCACGGTCTGGTGGTTCCGGTGATCCGTGACGTGGACCAGAAGAACGTATTGAAGATCGCAGAAGAGTTGAGCCAACTCTCATCACTCGCCCGTGAGGGGAAGCTGAAACCCACTGAAATGCAAGGAGCGAGCTTCACCATCTCAAGCCTCGGGGGCGTTGGCGGTACCGCCTTCACGCCCATCATCAATGCGCCGGAGGTTGCTATTCTGGGAATCTCCCGTGCCAGTATCAAACCGGTCTATCGCGGTGGTCAATTCGTTCCGCGTCTGATCCTGCCGATCTCTCTATCCTATGACCACCGCGTAATCGATGGAGCATCCGCCGCACGGTTCACCACATACCTGTCTGAATTATTGTCCGACACAGACCGAGTGCGCTTGTGAGAGACAGGCTCCAACGTAAAAGATGTCACCCGGTCGGTCTTTCGAAAGCTTTCTGCATATCACCGCATTCCCATGCTCTAGTAAATAATGTCTAGAGTGGGCTCTCACCTCGTCGGTATTCTCGGCGGTACTTTCGATCCCATTCATTACGGCCACTTGCGTATCTCTGAAGAACTGGTCGAGACGATGAGTCTGCGTGAGATGCGCTTTATTCCTGCCGGTGCGCCGCGCCTGCGCACCCCCCCCCTCGCATCCGCATACCACCGTACAACAATGGTACAAGCTGCAATCCAGAACAACTCTCGTTTCATTCTGGACGAACGTGAGATCCATCGCCCCGGGGTGAGTTACAGCGTGGACACGGTTCGCGAACTCCGTCTGGAGATGGGGGAGGATGTCACTCTCTGCCTTGTTATGGGTGCGGATGCTTTCATGAAACTTGCCCAGTGGCATGACTGGCATGACCTTTTCGGTCTATGCCATATCATCATTGCAGCCCGCCCCGGTCATGGCCTGACAACACGTCTTGACTCCCTCCCACAGGTGCCTAGAGAGGAGATCACACACCGCTGGGCTGACAGCTTAGCTGATCTCGAGTCTGCACCCTGTGGATTGATCTATATCGCGCCGACAACACTTCTGGATATCTCTGCAACCGCCATCCGCACACTCATCAGCACTCAGAGTAGCGCACGGTATTTGCTTCCGGATGCTGTTCTCGATTATATTGAAACGAATCACTTGTACTCAGGAGAGGAATGAAACTTGATAAGCTAGTAAAAATTGCTGTGGCCGCACTAGAAGATGTCAAGGCTCACAACATCACGGTCTTGAATGTTATCGGAGCAACGACCTTATTTGATCGAATGATCATTGCCAGTGCGGACTCTACTCGCCAGACCAGGGCATTAGCGAATAACGTACAGGATAAGGTCCGTTCAGGTGGGGGCGCGGTATACGGCATTGAGGGGGGTGAGACCGGGGAGTGGGTACTGGTTGATCTCGGCGATGTGCTGGTACACATCATGCAAACCAGTATCCGTGCCCACTATAATCTTGAAGAGTTGTGGGCTGGCTCAGTTTCAGAAAAGGTCGACGTAATTACGACCGTCGCAAGCAAGCTCAAGTCCACTGCCAGACCGCGTAAGCCGCCGACTAAACTGGCCTCTACCGCTAAGCGAACTAAATCAAAGCCGTCTGAGTAAGTTTAGATTATGAGACTACTCATCCTAGCGGTCGGCAACAAGATGCCAGAATGGGTAGAGACCAGCTTTGCTGAGTACGCCAAGCGCATGCCTCACGAGGCAAGTATTGAGTTAGTTGAAATCAAGCCAGAAAAACGAGGTGGCGGAAAGAACGTAGACCAGTTGATGGCCGCTGAGGGCGCTCGTATCCTATCAGCAATCCCCCCAAGATGCCGTACAGTGGCGCTAGATGAAAAGGGTCGTCAGTGGACTACAGTTAAACTGGCTGATTCCATTAGTGGCTGGATGAAAAATGGTGGAGACACCGCATTCATTATTGGTGGCGCGGATGGACTTGATCCCAGCATCAAGAATTCCGCGGATGAAGTCTTGGCACTGTCTGCTCTGACACTCCCCCACGCCTTGGCTCGGGTTCTTTTGGCAGAACAACTATACCGCGCACTATCACTCATAAAACGGCACCCCTACCACCGGGCATGACGATCACCCACG
>CAJBQQ010000082.1 GCA_903957805.1 uncultured Pseudomonadota bacterium
ATGCTGAATGCACCTAGCTGCAGGTAGATCCCACTCATATTATCGGTGGCAGCGGGCGAGGCCATGGTGTTCTTCACAACTGGCGGCGCGGCTACAGTTTGCAAGACGGACTCTTTGCCGGGAAGGATGCTCTCTACCTCCACCCCTGCACTCCCCCCACCCAGCACACCGAGCTTGTAAGCAGCCGTATAGGAGAGGTCGATCAGGCGGTCGGAATGAAATGGCCCGCGATCGTTGACACGCACCACCACCGACTTGCCATTCTTGATGTTAGTGACTCGGACATAACTGGGTAGCGGTAGAACGGGGTGAGCAGCCGTCATGGCGTACATATCGTAGATTTCACCGGATGCGGTTTTCTGGCCATGGTAACGTCGCCCATACCAAGAAGCGATACCACGTTCCTTATAAGGCTCCAGCACAGTCATCGGTGTATAGGATTTTCCCAACGCGATATAAGGCCTCATATTGGCCTTGCGCAAGGGCTCGTCCCAAGGTACGGCATCAGGCAGTGCGGCAAGATTGGGAGGTGGATTGTCGCCAGGACCATCATCCAGATAATAACCACCACCCCTTTTTGTTACACCACCGGAAGTGATCGAAGAGATCTGCTCCGAGGTATCCATTTTTGGAATGCTGCTACAGCCTGCAAGGACTAAGAGCGCTGTCAGTGCAGCAGCTTGCATGACCGGTATCGGTCCATGCGATATGCCACCGACTGCAGAATTTTTGTTCCTCACGTCTTCACCAGTTTGGGATGAGTCTCTATGCTCATTAAAATACCGAAACCCAGCAGCATTGTCACCATCGATGTGCCCCCATAACTGATCAGGGGGAGCGGCACCCCTACCACCGGTAAAATGCCCACAACCATGCCTATATTGACGAATATGTAAGTAAAGAAGGTCAGCGTGATGGATCCCGCAACAAGACGGGTAAACTGAGTCGACGCATTGGCGGTGATCATCATCCCTCGACCTATTACCACCATATACAATAGCAACAGAGCGGTATTACCCACCAGCCCAAATTCCTCAGAGAATACCGCGAATATAAAATCCGTACTTTTTTCAGGAAGAAAATCAAGATGGGTCTGAGTTCCCTGCTGCCAACCCTTACCGATGACACCTCCAGATCCGATGGCAATGGTCGACTGAATGGTGTGATAGCCCGCCCCAAGTGGGTCCTGGGTGGGGTCAAATAACGTCATGATCCGACGGCGCTGGTAATCATGAAGCATCACCCACAGAACTGGTAGACTTCCTAAACTGACAACCAACAGTCCCGCGATAATGCGCCAAGACAGTCCTGCGAGAAATAATACGTAGAAACCGCTGGAGGCGATCAACAGCGTCGTGCCCAAATCTGGCTGACGTAGAATCAATAAAAGTGGCAGTATCAGCAGCAATGTCGCTACCGCATAATCACGCAACCTCAGTGTGATCTCGTGCTTATCGAAATACCATGCCATCATGAGCGGAACAGCCAGCTTCATCAGTTCAGAGGGCTGGATACGGGTCACACCAATATTAAGCCAGCGCCGGGCACCATTTTGAATCTCACCGAACAGTGCCACCCCGATCAGCAGCATCAGTCCGATCATATAGAGCGGCACCGCTAATCGCATGATGTGCTGCAACGGGATATTGGCCACAAGCCACATGATTGCAAGTGCTACCAGCATATTAATGAGCTGGTTGCTGACGCGACTGAGATTGGCGTCAGTGGCACTGTAGAGCACTAGCAGTCCGACCAGCATCAATAACAGTAACCCCGCCAGCAGAAAGTTATCCACGTAGCGAGTGAGGTAGTGCCACAATCGTGCGGAGCTAGTCATGAACACCCTCCCCGTCATCCCCCGTTTCTGAAGCTGCGCCTGCAGGTAATTTTCCAAGCAGGAAGTAGTCAATCACCAGTCGCGCAATCGGGGCGGCAGCAGAACCTCCATGCCCCCCGTTCTCTACCAGTACCGCCAGTGCAATCCTCGCCTTTTCAGCCGGTGCATAAGCAATGAAGAGGGCATGATCGCGGTGACGTTCATTCACCTTACTCTCCACATACTTCTCCCCCTGCTTCATCCCAATCACCTGCGAGGTACCAGTCTTCCCAGCAAAGCTATATGATGCCCCCGCCCCAGCGCGGGCTGCTGTACCACCGGGCTGAGTTACATCCACCAGCGCCTTATGTACGTGAGCCACGTTGTCCGGATTAAAATTCAGTGTATAAAGTGGTCCTGTAACGATATTCCGTACTTCCCCGGTCTTACTGCTCGTAACTTGCTTCACCAGATGAGGGCGAAAGGCGGTGCCATTGCTAGCAAGTATGGCGGTAGCAAACGCCAGTTGTAGCGGAGTCGTCAGATTATATCCTTGGCCGATGCCGACGGAAATTGTATCGCCCGCATACCATTTCTGCTGGTGACGTTTCATTTTCCATTCCTGCGAGGGCAGTAGTCCTGAAACTTCACCATCGATGTCGATCCCAGTGAGTTTACCCAATCCAAACTGGCTGATGAAACTGAAGATTTTATCGATGCCGAGATCATTGGCAAGTCCGTAGTAATAGGTGTCACAAGAGATGACTAAGGACTTATGCAGGTCCACTCTTCCATGACCGCCCTCCTTCCAGTCTCGGTAGCGGTGGCCGCTGCCAGGTAGGCTGAAGAAACCGGCATCACTGATGGCATACTGGGGGGTGCGTTTTTTTAGTTCCAAGCCCGCCAACGCCATGAATGGTTTAAATGTGGAACCCGGGGGGTATAGACCTCTCAGTGCTCGATTATTAAGTGGCTTATCGATTGAATTATTCAGCAGATCCCAGTTCTCCGAATCAATGCCATCCACAAAAAGGTTGGGATCGAAACCCGGCTTGCTAACAAATGCAAGGACATCTCCACTAGTAGGGTCAATCGCCACAAGAGCACCACGCCGTTCACCGAACGCCTGTTCCGCAACCTCCTGCAACTTTGCATCAAGTGACAATTTTAGGTTGTTACCGGAGATCGGAGGGTTTCGAGACATCACCCTCACCGCCCGACCGGCTGCATCGGTTTCTACTTCCTCAGTACCGGTGATCCCATGCAACTCCTTTTCATAGCTCTGCTCGATGCCAATCTTGCCAATATAATCGGAGCCGCGGTAGTTAGCGAAATCCCCATCAGTCTCCAGTTGCTTCAAGTCTTGAGTATTGATGCGGCTGATATAGCCCACCACATGTGACGCACCCTCTCCCTTCGGATACTGGCGAAACAAACGTGCCTTGATTTCCACCCCAGGGAAGCGATACCGATTAGCCGCGAAGCGCGCTACCTCGATATCTGATAGACGGGTACGTATCGGCAGACTTTCAAATTGCCGGCTCTCTCCCAGTAATTTCTTGAAACGCTTACGGTCTCTCCCCGAGACCTCTACCACGCTGGCCAGTTCATTGATAGTGGCCTCAAGATTAGCAACCTTGCTCGGTATGATCTCCAGTGTATAGGCCGAATAGTTATGCGCTAGCACCTCGCCATGGCGATCAAAGATTAGGCCTCGATTGGGTACGACGGGGGAGATGGATATACGGTTAGTCTCCGCCAGGGCATGGTAGTGATCCCGTTGAGAGACCTGTAAATAAAAAAAACGGGCGAAAAGCAGGCAAAACAGAAGAATCACGAAGCCGACGCTGACGGCGAGTCTCCGCTGGAAATGATGCAGTTCACGCCCGTGGTTGCGAAGCTCAACTGAACGCCTCATAGCGCATCGGAATCAGGTCTTCGCCTCTGGGGTATCCTTACTAAAGTCGGGAGCAGTGGCCATAACAGCGCACCACTCACACTGGCAAGAAGGAAGTCCCATTCGGGTAGATTGGCATTGATCAATATCCCGGTTAATAGCATAACCAGTTGTGCCGAGAGTAGTAGCAGAGCGACCTGCGGGATCTGTTTATGAATGCTGAATATACGCAGGCGACGGTGCATCAGCAGTGCAATAAAGGACATCACGCTATAAGACAGAGCATGCTGTCCGAACATGCTGGCATCGCCCACATCCATCATCAGTCCCATGATGAAGGACGCACCCATACCGACCCGCTGAGGCTGATTGATGCTCCAGTAAAGTACCAACAAAGCAACGCAGTCCGGTCTCAGCGATAATGCAATACCTTGTAGCGGGAGCAGATTCAATACCAGTGCCACTACCAAACTTAGAACGATGAACCGACTCCCGACATTCGAGATGGACTCATGCTCAGAAGAGTTAACGAAGGCCAATTTTTCCTCGTTTTTTATCTTCCTGAATATTCTCCACGGGCTCCTCTGGCCTTTCCGGGATAGGCGGTAGTGGTGACAGGATCAGCACCTGTCGGTTACGACTCACGCCGGCAGCGGGTATGCAGGTGATACGAGCAAAAGAATAAGCGGCATCACTCTCTATTTTCGATACCGTAGCAACTGGCAATCCGGGAGGATAAACACCATCTATCCCCGAAGTGACTAGCAGGTCTCCACTCTGAATGTCTGCATTAGCTGCCAGATAACGCAACTCCAGTATCCCGTCCTCGCCAATACCAGACACCATAGAACGTAACCCATTTCGTACCAACTGTACCGGCACTGAATGATCCTTATCGGTGATCAGCGTCACCTCTGACATCCAAGGATAGATGCGCGTAATCTGTCCGATTACACCGACATCATCCACCACCACCTGGCCAAGCTGAGTGCCACTCAGACTCCCCTTGTCGAGCGTGACCTTACGGCTAAATGGATCATTCGGAATATAAAGAATCTCAGCCGTGGTGGATTCGACCTCCACCCTCAGTTCCATTTCCAGCAAGTTACGCAACTGGACGTTCTCAGCCTCCAGCGCCAATAACTCTAACAGCTTCCCCTGATCGGAGAGATGCTGTCCCCTCAGATGGGTAATCTCGTCGACCAGGCTCCTGCTGACGAATAGTCCACTCACCTGATCAAAGATCTCCGCTGGCAAATATGCCATCCTCTGCAACGGGTTAACTACCATGGAGATGGTCTGTCGAATTTCGGGGAGATATTTGAAGCGAGTATCCATCACCATCAGAAGTAGTGACAGCAATGCAAAAAACACCAGACGGGCCAGTGGGCCGGGGCCGTGTCTGAAAAACTGCGGGGCTGTTTCCATCACACCTAGTTTTCAGGTCTCAAGTTGTACCCAGTCCGGGCACCCTGATCTCGACACACAAAAACGTTCAATCATTTGAGAATATGCCAACCAGCTGATCCATACTCTCCAGCGCAACACCTGAACCACGCACCACACAAGTAAGCGGGTCCTCTGCGATGATCACCGAGAGACCAGTCTCTTCCATCAGGAGACGGTCAATATCACGCAGCAATGCACCACCGCCGGTCAAGACCATGCCCTTTTCGGCGATATCCGCACCGAGTTCCGGCAACGTGTGCTCCAGCGCAGACTTCACCGCGCTGACAATACTATTCAGGGGATCAGTCAGAGCTTCCAAGGTTTCGTTGCTGGAAATGGTAAAACTGCGTGGAATCCCTTCCGCCAGGTTACGTCCCTTGACTTCCATTTCGCGTACTTCAGAACCAGGGAAGGCTGAACCGATTTCTTTTTTAATCTGCTCGGCGGTCACTTCACCGATCAGCATCCCATAGTTACGTCGTATGTAATTGATGATAGCCTCATCAAACTTGTCACCGCCCACACGTACTGAGTTTGAGTAAACGACCCCTCCGAGTGAAATCACACCGACCTCGGTAGTGCCGCCTCCAATATCGACCACCATCGATCCAGTCGCATCCTCAACCGGCAGATTGGCACCAAGGGCCGCAGCCATTGGTTCCTCAATCAACTCCACCTTCCGAGCACCCGCACCATAAGCCGCTTCCCGGATGGCCCGACGCTCAACCTGAGTGGATCCACAAGGAACGCAGATCACAATACGTGGATTAGCAGAGAATAGGCGCGGTGGATTCACTTTCCTGATGAAGTGCTTCAACATCTGCTCGGTCACAGTAAAGTCAGCGATCACGCCATCCTTCATCGG
>CAJBQQ010000083.1 GCA_903957805.1 uncultured Pseudomonadota bacterium
AGTCGAAATTACACAAATGAACTACACACACATCACCCGAGAAGAACGATACCAGATTTACGCCCTTAAGAAGGCAGGACACAAACAATACGAGATAGCTGAAGTGTTGAAGCGAAGCGAGTCAACCATCAGTAGAGAGTTATCACGAAACTGTGGACGGCGTGGCTACCGGCCAAAGCAGGCACATAGCAAGTCTGTGGAACGGCAGTCGATCAACGCTCGGACGATAGATGATGCGACATGGCAATTTGCACAAGACAGGCTGCTAGAGCAATGGAGTCCTGAACAGATCAGCGGTCATGCTGCCATCAGCCCAGAGACGGTGTATCAGCGAGTCTATGCAAACAAGCGAGCAGGCGGATTGCTGTGGAAGAATCTGCGCAGCCAGAAGTTAAGAAAGAAGCGTTACGGCAAGGCGGAACGGCGTGGAACGATACCCAATCGGGTTTCCATCGATGATCGGGCTGCCATCGTCGAGACACGCAGTCGAATAGGTGACTGGGAAGCGGATACCGTTATTGGCAAGAATCATCGTCAGGCCATTGTGAGCATCGTTGAGCGCAAGACGGGCTTCACACTGATTCAGAAGGTTGAACGCAAGACCGCACTTGCAGTCAGCCAGGCAATGATCGGGCTGCTTAAACCACACCGAAAGAAGGTGCGCACGATCACTTCGGACAACGGCAAGGAATTCGCCGGGCACGAAGAGATCGCCAGCAAATTGAAGGCTAACTTCTACTTTGCTCACCCCTATTCGTCATGGGAGCGTGGCACGAACGAGAACACGAATGGATTGATACGGCAGTACTTCCCAAAAAATCGGGACTTCACAACGATTACGCAACAGGAGATCAATATGGCGATGGAGAGATTGAACAATCGACCTAGAAAGAGACTTGGATACCAGACACCTAACCAGGTATTCTTCAAGTCAGGCGTTGCGCTTCATATTTGAACCCGCGTCCTAGTGAAATTAAAATTCTGATGCTTTAAATCTCCCAGACTCATTCCCACCAAGAAGGGGCAGATTTACTTGCCTACAGCAGCTGTAGGGAATCAACTGCAATTGCTGTAGGGCATCTCAGTTGCCATTCAGATAATAAGTGCGCTGAGGGGCGGGGGGCAATAGTCCGTTCGGACTATTGTGTTTGTTGAATGAATGCTATCGAGGGAAGTTCTCTCGGTTGTTGGAGAGGTGAATTAAAGGTTCTATAGGTATTTAGGTGAGAGAAGAATTAAACGACGAGAGTGAATGGCTGATATTTATTGATATAGCCAAAAACCCATTGATGATATGAACAATGAGACCACAAGAGATATGAACAGTATTTTCATCATTATCCTTAGATTAAAGGCGCTGCTCTTTTTTTCATATTAGAATTTGTTTGTAGATATAACCGAATTTAAAATAAACGCCTATAGTCCGTTCGGACTATTCAAGAATCGACTCTGGTGGGGTGGGGTGCTGCAGAGAGGGCATAACAGACTGTCTGAGCTCAAGAAAAATGGGACTGGCTATGTGTTGAGTCCATTCGGATTAATCATGGGTCGACTCTACTGGAGTGGGTTGCTACAGGAATGGGACACAATATTGATTGTGGTTGAATAAAAAAACGGGGTCCTCAGCCTAAATAAAAAACGGGGGCTTCAGCCCCCGTTCGTGTTTCTGAATTAATTCTGGTTAATCTTAGCCGGCTAACGCTATTAACGTTATCTGTCCAACTTTCTTAGCCAGGACAAAATCAGCTAAACATGCCATCCGTCTCTGTCGATGGGCTGCAATCACCCACAAGCATGACTGCAACGTTATCGAGTAAGGCGCCGATTTTGTTTCCTTCCACATTCCCTAAATAGGCACCAAACTGATTATTCAGGTATTCGAAGGTAGCAAGACCGGTGGTGAGGGCGGTGAAGTTCATGGTGTGATGCGAGAACCCATCCTCGCTTGCGAGGATGAATCGTTCCGTGGTGGTGCCGAAATTCACATCGACCGTTTCAGTGGTTCCGCGATGGCTGCCAGCCAAGTCAAATGAGAGGCTGTAGGTACGCCCCGCCTCTACGCTGACAGTGTGTGAGAGTTGTCCGCTGCGAGCACTGGTTCCATCGAGATCGACATAACTTCCGTTGCCGAGCAGAAAGTCAAACTCTCCACCCTTGCCGATGATGTCAACATCACCTTTCGTGATCATCCATCCACTTGGAGCAGGGGCAACCCAGTTTAGTTGGTCTGCTGCGTAGCTATCAAAATTGTCTGAGAAGATTGTGGTTCCTTCGCACTCAGTATGCATGTGGTGGTCATCGTCTGTGTCTGAGTCACTAAATTCTGACTCGGTCCTTTCCTTCTCAGTATGG
>CAJBQQ010000084.1 GCA_903957805.1 uncultured Pseudomonadota bacterium
CTTACATTAATGACCGACCAGACTATGCGTATGCAACGCCTAGTGGAAGATTTATTAGCTTTGTCTCGACTGGAGAATGCTCAGAACCCGGTACGGGAAGGAAACGTCAATATTGTAGAAATGTTACGCGAGCTTTATCACGAGGCACAGTCCTTGAGTGCAGGGCGTCACCATGTCAATCTCAAGCTCGACACCGACGCACAGTTGCGAGGAAGTGCAGATGAATTACACAGCGCCTTCAGCAATCTTGTCAGCAATGCCGTACGTTATACCATCGACGGTGGAGAGATACTCCTGAACTGGCGAGTTGACGATGGCCAAGGATTTTTCTCGGTGCAAGATAGCGGCATAGGGATCGAGTCTGAGCATCTGCCACGTCTAACTGAAAGATTCTACCGAGTAGATCGTAGTCGTTCGCGCGAAACTGGGGGTACTGGTCTAGGACTCGCCATCGTCAAACATGTATTGAGTCGACACCAAGCCCATCTTGAAATCGTCAGCGAACCTGGAAAAGGTAGCCGCTTCATTGCCCGATTCCCAGAGAACAGGCTGATAATAACGCAAGATAATCCAATGCCAAAACAGTCCTGAAATGGTTATAACAATCGCCTAATCTTATCCGCATGTCCAAACTTCCTCTGAATCTCACCGAAACTCAAGTCAGCAGTGTACGTGTATTTGATGGCCACCTTCTGCAGGTTCATTCAGACCAAGTTAGGCTACCAGATGGCAAACAGATGCCGCGAGAATACATCACCCACCCCGGCGCAACTGTCATCATTCCACTGTTAGATAATGGCGAACTGGTGCTGGAACGGCAGCACCGTTATCCACTTCACCGAGATTTTTTTGAATTACCTGCTGGGAAAATCGATTCTGGCGAGGATCCCCTGGCATGTGCGAAACGAGAGCTTTTAGAAGAAACTGGCTATATCGCAGCAAGCTGGCGTTATCTCGCCACCCTACACCCCTGCATCGGCTATTCTGATGAGAAGCTTGTGTACTATCTGGCGCAGGGACTCGTACTCCAGGGTGAAAATCCCGATGAGGGTGAGCACCTAGAAGTATTCACACTGAGTCTGACAGACGCGCTGAGATGGGTTAAGGAGGGAAGAATCACCGATAATAAAACTGTCTCTGGCCTATTCTGGACGGAGAAAGTATTAAACGGTGGTTGGTAGGTATTATTCGGTAAAGAACTCACGCACCTTGTCCATCCAGGATTTCGCTCGGGGACTATGACGGGAGCTATCTTCCTGGTTAAGGGCTTCCAACTCCTGCAGTAACTCTCTCTGACGAGCAGTAAGCTTGACGGGGGTCTCCACTATCATGTGGCACAACAAATCACCATGTGCATGGCTGCGGACACCCTTGATACCTTTTCCGCGGAGGCGGAAAATCTTTCCACTCTGGGTCTCGGCTGGTATTTTAATTTTAGCGTGGCCATCGAGTGTGGGAATTTCAATTTCTCCACCCAGCGCAGCAGTGGTAAAACTGATTGGCATCTCACAGTGAAGATCATTGTGATCGCGCTGAAATACCGAGTGGGGTAGTAAATGCATGACCGCATACAGGTCTCCCGACGGTCCCCCATTGACTCCGGCCTCACCTTCACCGGATAAACGAATTCGATCCCCTTCATCCACACCAGCCGGTATTTTCACCGACAATGTTTTATGTTGCTTGACACGCCCCGCACCATTGCATGTGCCACAGGGACTGGCAACATATTTACCATTGCCATGACATTTTGGGCAGGTCTGCTGAATTGAAAAAAATCCCTGCTGCACCCTCACCTGTCCATGGCCATTGCAGCTAGGACATGTGATAGGCTTAGTACCAGATTTAGCGCCGCTACCATGGCAAGTCTCGCAGGGTTCCATTGTAGGGATTCGGATCTTTGTTTCTGTACCACGTGCAGCCTGTTCTAACGTGATCTCTAGGTTATAGCGCAGATCCGCGCCACGATAAACATTGGACTGCCCACCACCACGCCCACCAAAAATGTCGCCAAAAATGTCGCTGAATGAATTAGCAAATCCCTGCGCATTGCCTCCGGCGCTACCCGAATCCACTCCGGCATGACCATACTGGTCATATGCAGTCCGCTTACTCGCATCCGACAAAATTTCGTAAGCCTCTTTGGCTTCCTTGAAATGCTCCTCCGATTTGGGGTTATCTGGATTACGGTCCGGGTGATGCTTCATCGCCAACTTGCGATAGGCTTTCTTGATTTCGTCTTCGCTGGCGTCGCGGTTAATCCCAAGCACTTCATAATAATCGCGTTTGCTCATATGGATCTTCCTGTTACCAAGTCATGAAACATACCTCTGAATACCCCCAAAAATGCAGGCGGCCGCCTTGTCCGTTCTGCTCTCTTTCGTTCTCTACTGAACAGGAGTGTCACTGGAAATTACCTCACGCTCGGATTGATTTGTCTTTCGTTAAATGCCAAAAACGCAGAGAACAACGGAGAACTGTCTAATCACTTCTCCGCCCCTCTGCGCCTTGTAAAATCAAGCACCCACTTACTTCTTGTCTTTCACTTCCTCAAACTCGGCGTCGACCACATCACCTTCTACGGTCTTCTCACCTCCACTTGCATGAGGTGCTTCCGCCCCACCGCCAGACTGAGCCTGCTCCTGACTATACATTTTCTCTGACAGTTTATGTGAGGCTTCCGATAGGGCTTGGGTCTTCGCCTCAATATTGTCCTTACTATCCGACTTGAGAGCCTCCTCCGCATCTTTCAATGCGTTTTCGATAGAGAGTTTCTCGCTGTCTTCCAGTTTATCTCCATGCTCCTTCAACAACTTGCTGACCGAATGTATCATCGCGTCGCATTGATTACGGGCTGTCACCAACTCAAGTACCTTGTGATCCTCCTCCGCATGGGCCTCAGCATCTTTCACCATGCGTTGCACTTCCTCATCTGAAAGACCGGAACTCGCTTGGATCTTGATCTTATTTTCCTTACCGGTCGCTTTATCCTTAGCGGATACATGCAGTATCCCATTGGCATCGATATCGAACATCACCTCGATCTGAGGCATGCCACGCTGCGAGGGAGGAATGTCGCTCAGATTAAACTGACCTAGGCTCTTGTTGCCGGATGCCAGATCACGCTCGCCCTGCAGGACATGGATGGTCACCGCTGTCTGGTTATCTTCGGCGGTGGAAAACACTTGCTGCGCCTTAGTTGGGATAGTCGTATTTTTCTGGATCAACTTGGTCATCACCCCACCCATTGTTTCAATACCTAGCGATAGTGGGGTGACATCCAGCAGCAACACGTCCTTTACCTCGCCTTGCAACACACCGCCCTGAATGGCTGCACCCATTGCCACTGCCTCATCCGGATTTACATCCTTGCGTGGTTCCTTGCCAAATATTTCCCTGACCTTATCTTGCACCTTGGGCATACGGGATTGTCCTCCCACCAAGATGATATCCTCGATATCAGCAACGTTCACACCAGCATCCTTGATGGCAGTGCGGCATGGGCCCACAGTACGCTCGATCAACTCTTCCACCAAGCTCTCCAACTTGGCGCGGGTGATTTTAATCGCGAGATGTTTAGGTCCGGAAGCGTCTGCCGTAATATATGGCAAGTTGACCTCGGTCTGCTGGCTAGATGAGAGCTCGATCTTGGCTTTTTCTGCTGCATCTTTAAGGCGTTGCAGTGCGAGCATGTCCTTCTTTAAGTCTATGCCGCTTTCCTTCTTAAATTCATCCGTCAGATATTCGATCACGCGCGAGTCAAAATCCTCGCCGCCGAGGAAAGTATCGCCATTGGTGGCTAAAACTTCAAATTGGTGCTCCCCTTCAACTTCTGCAATCTCAATAATAGAAATATCGAAAGTTCCACCACCCAGGTCATATACAGCCACCTTGCGATCGCCCTCTTTCTTGTCCATACCAAAAGCGAGTGCTGCTGCGGTCGGCTCGTTGATGATACGTTTAACCTCCAGTCCGGCGATACGCCCCGCATCCTTGGTTGCTTGGCGCTGCGAATCATTAAAGTAGGCGGGCACAGTGATGACAGCTTCAGTAACAGTTTCTCCCAAATAATCCTCAGCTGTTTTCTTCATTTTTATGAGCACTTGCGCAGATATTTCCGGTGGCGCAATTTTCTTGCCACGCACCTCTACCCAAGCATCATTGTTATCGGCCTTGATGATGCTGTACGGCACCATATTAATATCCTTCTGCACCATGTCTTCATTAAAACGGCGACCGATCAGTCGTTTCACGGCGAACAGGGTATTCTTTGGGTTAGTGACCGCCTGCCTCTTTGCAGAGGCACCCATCAATATCTCTCCATCTTCCGTATAGGCAACGATGGATGGAGTGGTCCGTGCACCCTCAGAACTTTCTATCACTTTGGGCTTGCCGTTTTCCATCACAGCCACACACGAATTGGTGGTGCCCAAGTCAATACCGATAATTTTTCCCATGATTGAGTCCTTGTAAAAGTTTATGTTGTTATTTTAGATAGGGGTTCTAGCTGAGATTTCAAGTCTCTTTGGCCTTTGAAACCCCAACCAGAGCCGGCCGGATTACCCGGTCGTTCAACAGGTAGCCCTTTTGCATCACCTGCACTACTGTATTGGGGGCAGAGTCAGAATCAATCGCGCACATTGCCTGATGCTGATGCGGGTCAAATTTTTCTCCAACTGGCTCAATCGCCTTGATGTTGAATTTATTGAAAGCCGCAGTGAGCTGTTTAAGCGTCAACTCCATACCGCTCTTAAAATTTTCTACTGTGGCACTTTCTACTGCTAGCGCGGCTTCCAAACTATCCATCACCGCCAGCAATTCCGTAGAAAAATTCTCGATAGCGTATTTATGTGCGCTGGCAATATCAACCTGAGCTCGCTTTCGTATATTCTCCGCATCAGCCTTTGCACGTAGCCAAGCATCATGATGTTCAACCGCATCAAGTTCGGCCTTCTTCAGCAACTGCTCCAGACTGGGCATGGTTTCGACTACCAATTCTGGTGATTTATTTTCAGCATCTTCCTTTAGACTGAATTCATTGGTTTTTCCAGTTGTTTCTAGTGATATCTGCGGATCCTGTGGCTCTTGCATCTTCCTCTCCTTACTCGTTCGTTTTCTATTTTTAGAATATTGGGATAATTTTTATGATTTCAAGTACGGGCAAAAGAATTTAGTGCAAGGCGCGACGATATTGATCCGTAGTGTCAAGACAGAAGGGAAAATAGCAGGGGATTACAATGCCTTACTGATCGATATTGCTCGCCAGTTCTGAAGCTTTCCCAGTATAGCTTTGTGGCGTCATTTTGAGCAAACGCGCTTTCTCGACTTCCGGCAGAGCGAGACCACCAATGAACTGGTGCAGCATTTGTTTGGTAATACCTCCCTTGCCACGAGTCAGTTCCTTTAGTTGCTCGTAGGGATTAGGCACGCCATAGCGGCGCATCACCGTCTGGATTGGCTCTGCCAGGACCTCCCAGGCATTCTCCAGGTCCTGTACTAATCGCTCTGGACTGACCTCTAACTTATTAAGTCCTTTGCTACAAGAGTCGTATGCTAACAGCGTATGCCCTAGCGCCACTCCTAGGTTACGCAACACAGTGGAATCTGTCAGATCACGCTGCCAGCGTGATACCGGTAGCTTCTCACTCAGGTGCCTCAGCAATGCATTAGCGATACCGAGATTGCCTTCCGAATTTTCGAAGTCAATCGGATTAACCTTGTGCGGCATGGTCGACGAGCCAATCTCGCCTACTCTGGTGCTCTGTTTGAAATAACCCAACGAAATATATCCCCATAGATCACGGTCCAGATCCAACAACACGGTATTGACGCGTGAATATGCATCTAGTAACTCTGCAATGGCGTCATGCGGCTCGATCTGAGTCGTATAGGGATTGAACTCTAGGCCAAGTCGTTCGACAAAATCTCGAGAAAGTCTTTCCCAGTCAAGATCAGGATATGCAGCGAGATGAGCATTGTAATTGCCAACCGCACCATTGATTTTACCGAGCATAGCGATACCAGACAGCCTTTTAGATGCGCGCTTCAGGCGGTGAATAAAGTTGGCGAGCTCCTTTCCAAGAGTAGTGGGGGTAGCAGGTTGGCCATGCGTGCGTGCGAGCATTGGCGTTGTTGCTAACTGATGAGCCATGTCGCAAAGTCTAGTGATGATATTTTCCAGCGCCGGTAACATCACTCGGTCACGGCTATGCAGCAGCATCAGCCCGTGGGAAAGATTATTAATGTCCTCTGAGGTGCAGGCAAAATGAATAAATTCTAATGGCGCTATGATCTCAGCATTCTGCATCAGACGCTGCTTCAACCAGTATTCGATAGCCTTAACGTCGTGATTAGTGCGGCCCTCAATAGCCTTGACTGCTTCCGCATCAGCTTCGGAGAAATTCGTTACCAAGTCATCAAGATACTCGACAACTTTGGCAGAAAAAGCCGACACTTCGCTAATCTCCGGCTCCTGACTCAACGCCTTGAACCATTCAATTTCAATCTGAACACGATAACGAATCAGGGCATACTCACTGAAGTAAGGCCGCAGAGCAGAAACTTTGCCGTGGTAACGGCCGTCAAGGGGGGACAAAGCAGTGAGAGGAGATGGATTCATATTCTTGATTCTGTTGATGAAACATTTTAACACAGCTAACCAGGCTTCCTACCTATGCCATATATCAGTAAAGATCAGTATAATCCACCGCTCGATTGAGCTACTAGCAGAGTCATATTATGAAGCTCTTTGGGTCACTCACCAGCCCCTATGTACGAAAAGTCCGCATCGTTCTTGCGGAAAAACGTATCAACTGCACCTTCGAAGTTGCCGCTCCGTGGGATGCGGATAGTGAGGTAGCAAACCACAACCCTTTAGGTAAAGTGCCGGTGCTGATCTTGGAAGATGGCACTCCGTTATACGACTCTCATGTGATCGTCGAGTATCTTGACAGTGCCAGCCCGGTATCGCGCTTAATCCCAAGCTCTGGTCGAGACCGGGCCATGGTCAAGCGTTGGGAAGCCCTGTCGGATGGAATCAGCGATGCAGCTGCTACAATCTTCCTCGAACGCAAGCGACCCACTCTCCAACAGAGCCCTGAATGGATTCTTCGTCAGCAACAAAAGATTACACGTGGCCTAGAGGCCGCTGCCCAGGAACTGGGCACTAATAAATGGTGTAACGGCAGCTCCTACACGCTGGCTGATATCGCATTAGTCTGTGCGCTTGGTTATCTGGCCCTTCGTTTTCCCGAAGTCGCATGGCGCACATCCTTTCCTAATCTTGCAGACCTTTCCAGCTCTCTAGAAAAGAGGGCCTCATTTGTAGCGACGTTGCCCAAGGGGTGATTCTTGCCAGTACAGAAGAAAACTGTAGTAGCACTTCCCTATCCTAGAATTACCCCCCCTCCTAGGCAGACCTTGCTCTCGTAAACCACCACTGATTGCCCTGGCGTAACTGCCCATTGCGGCTGAGCAAACTCAATATCGCATCTGTCGCCACCAAGGTGCGTGATGGAACAGGGGGCATCTGACTGACGGTACCTGATCTTGGCAGCGTAGACCCAATTGCAGTGCGGCTCCTGTTCACTGACCCATGTCAGATCAGCAGCGCTGAGTCTAGGGCTAAATAATAAAGGGTGGTCGTGACCCTGTACCACGATCAAAGTGTTTTTCATCATATTCTTGTCGGCCACGAACCATGGCTCGCCATCCCCGTCCCTAGTTCCGCCAATACCCAGCCCCTGTCGCTGGCCGATGGTGTAGTACATCAGACCAATATGCTGCCCCACCACCGCGCCATCCGGAGTTTGTATTTCTCCCGGCTCGTGTGGGAGATAGCGGTTCAGAAATTCACGGAATGGACGCTCACCGATAAAGCAGATCCCGGTACTGTCTTTCTTGGCAGAGTTTGGCAGGCCATGATCTCGGGCAATTTTGCGCACATCGCGCTTGTAGAGATGGCCAATCGGGAATAGTGTGTTCGCTAACTGAGCCTGGTTCAATCGATAGAGAAAATAGCTTTGATCTTTAGTCCCATCCTCAGCCTTCAGCAGCTGAAATAAACCATTTGTCTCCCGCACCTGGGCGTAATGGCCGGTGGCAATATGCTGAGCACCAAGGCTGATAGCATGATCAAGAAAGGCTTTGAACTTAATTTCTGCGTTGCATAATACATCTGGATTAGGTGTACGTCCGGCCTTGTATTCGGCTAGAAACTGACTAAACACCCGCTCCTTGTATTCGGTAGAAAAATTCACCGCCTCCAGCGGGATTCCAATAATATCAGCCACGGATGCTGCATCGATCAGGTCTTGGCGTGATGAGCAGTATTCATCGGTATCATCATCCTCCCAATTCTTCATGAACAAGCCAACCACGTCGTAACCTTGTTGCTTCAGTAGTAATGCCGCAACAGACGAATCGACCCCGCCCGACATCCCTACTACCACGCGTTTATTATTTGTCATCGTTTCAGTCGCAATGACGAAGAATATTCAAAGGATAGCGCTTCCCCGCCAAATGATCCTCAATACACTGCATAACCAAAGGGCTGCGGTGACGCGGTATCAGCCCACGAATTTCATCCACGCCAAACCATCCAGCTCGCAATATACCGGCATCCAGCGTACGAGTGGGATCGTGGCCCGCAACCAAGCCGGCAAAAGTAAAGCGCAGGTAGATGACATCGTTAGAGCGTGAGTGCCAGCGATAGATGCCTAACAAGCTCTGCGGAATAAAAGTGTAACCGGTCTCTTCTAGAGTCTCCCGGACTACGCCATCGATGATCGATTCATCCGGTTCCAAGTGCCCTGCTGGCTGATTGAATGACTGATTACCATCCGCTTCCTCTTCCACCAGTAAGTATTTCCCGTCCTGCTCAACGACCGCCGCAACCGTAACATTAGGTTTCCAAATCATACTGTTATTCCGTTAGCGCACGCCAAACCGACGTCAGCCAGCATTCTAGCGTCTTGGTCAGGAGAAAGGAACAAACATACAAGCTGACAACGGCAACAACGACGTGGTACAGCACCACGGTGCACCAGTGCTTAGGGTAAAATAAACACTCTCTTGCCATGCCCATCACTGGCTTGATCCTCTACCTAATTGCCAATCACTACGGAGACACTATGTATCAGCACATCAAACCGCCAATCGAGGGTGAAAAGATCCATGTCAACGCGGATTTTTCCCTCGATGTACCTGATCACCCGATCATTCCATATATCGAGGGTGATGGCATCGGCGTAGATATTACGCCAGTGATGCAGAAGGTGGTCGATGCTGCGATAGCCAAGGCTTACTCTGGCAAGCGTGCCATTTCTTGGATGGAAATCTATGCAGGGGAAAAGTCTACCCGCGTCTACGGTGAGAATGTATGGTTACCTAAAGAAACTCTGCAGGCCGCAAAGGAGTACGTGGTATCCATTAAAGGCCCACTGACTACGCCAGTGGGCGGCGGCATCCGTTCGATTAACGTGGCATTGCGTCAGGAATTGGATCTGTATGTGTGCTTGAGGCCGGTGCGCTATTTCAAGGGGGTGCCGAGTCCAGTCAAGCAACCCGAAAAAACCGACATGGTTATTTTTCGCGAGAACTCAGAGGATATTTATGCGGGAATTGAATGGGAGGCGGGTACTGATAACGCAAAGAAGCTGATCGATTTCTTGATGAAAGATATGGGGGTCACCAAGATACGCTTCCCACAAACGTCCGGTATTGGCATCAAACCGGTATCCAGCGAGGGTACCGAACGTCTAGTTCGCAGGGCGATCCAGTACGCAATCGACAATCAGCGCAAATCAGTGACGCTGGTGCACAAAGGCAACATCATGAAATTTACAGAGGGGGCTTTCAAGAGTTGGGGGTACGCGCTGGCGGCAAGAGAGTTTGGCGCTGAATTACTTGATGGCGGTCCGTGGATGAAGTTACCAGCCGACAAGGGTGGGATCGTCATTAAGGATGTGATCGCGGATGCATTTCTACAGCAGATCTTACTGCGGCCAGAAGAGTATGATGTGATCGCCACACTTAACTTGAATGGTGACTATATTTCCGATGCTCTAGCCGCTCAGGTAGGCGGTATCGGTATCGCGCCTGGCGCGAACCTCAGCGACACGATTGCAATATTTGAGGCGACCCACGGAACCGCACCCAAGTATGCCGGCAAGGACCAAGTCAATCCTGGTTCTATTATCTTATCAGCAGAAATGATGCTGCGACACATGGGCTGGACTGAGGCTGCCGACCTAATAATTCGATCAGTTGAAAGAACTATCCAGGACAAAATTGTGACCTATGACTTCGCACGTCAGATGACCGGTTCTCATAAAGTATCGTGCTCGGCATTCGGGCAGGCTCTGGAAGACCGCATGACGTAAAAAAGCCCTTGCCAGTTTCCCGGCAAGGGCTTGTTGCATCCAATGATTATTACTGATTGCAGCGCTGAGCTGCGTCAGCAGAGAATCGTTAGGCGGCCTGAATGTTTGATGCTTGTTTGCCTTTCGGACCCTGAGTGACTTCAAAGCTCACCTTCTGACCCTCTTTGAGGGTTTTGAATCCTGACATATTGATCGCGGAAAAGTGCGCAAACAAATCTTCGCTACCATCATCTGGGGTAATAAAACCAAAACCCTTAGAATCGTTAAACCATTTCACTGTACCTGTTGCCATTTTTACTTCCTATATATAAAAAACCGGGCCGGAAACCCGAATACTGTTTGAGTTTCAAGACCGCAAACGGCTGTAACCGGTGCTGCAGAACACTTGAAGCCAAACGCCAAGGTTGGTTTTACGCAAATCTTGCCCCCAAGTCAAGTGGTTATATCGCATTTTGTAAAAATGCAACAGAATAATTTCATCAAGTTACTTGAAAATTCCGCAGTAATCGTCAAACATAAGAGATGTCAGACATTCTATTACGATTGGTGAGCAAATGAAGCGGGTGACTATGGCAGCAGGAAACCATGGAGATGCCATAGTAGAGGCCGAAAAGAGTAAACTGAAGCCTCCTCCGATGTTTAAAGTGATTCTGCTGAACGATGACTTCACACCGATGGAGTTCGTAATCGCGGTGTTACAAACTTTTTTTCCCATGGGTCAAGAGCAGGCAACTCAAATAATGCTCCAAGTTCATAAAGAAGGTAGAGGAGTATGTGGCATCTACCCTAGTGATATCGCCACATCGAAAGTAGATCAAGTAGTCACATTTGCTAGACAGCATCAGCATCCGCTACAGTGCGTGATGGAGAAAACCTAAAATGATTGCTCAAGAACTAGAAGTATCCCTACACATGGCATTTGCCGATTCACGGCAGAAGCGCCATGAATTTATTACAGTCGAACATTTATTATTGGCGATGCTCGACAACCCTACTGCGGCCGATGTGCTGCGAGCCTGCTCAGTCGATATAGACGATCTACGCAAACTCCTGACAGAACATGTTGACGAAAACACACCTACTGTGTCTGGTAATGGCGAGGTAGATACACAGCCAACTCTTGGCTTCCAGCGAGTAATCCAACGTGCCATCCTGCACGTTCAGTCCTCCGGCAAGAAAGAGGTCACCGGCGCCAACGTCCTAGTCGCGATATTCGGCGAGAAGGACTCCCATGCGGTTTATTTCCTCCATCAGAAAGGGGTGGCAAGGCTAGATGTCGTCAATTACATTTCTCACGGTATCAGCAAAGTTCCCCAGGGTAGCGGCGCTAAAACTGAGGGTGATACTGAGACTGAACAGGAAGTTGGTGCCAGCGGCGCATTAGAAAGCTACACCACAAACCTCAATAGTCAGGCGCTGGCTGGCAAGATCGATCCTCTAATCGGTCGCGAGAAAGAACTAGAACGGGTAATTCAGACTTTATGCCGAAGGCGCAAGAATAACCCGTTGTTGGTGGGTGAAGCTGGGGTTGGAAAAACTGCCATTGCTGAAGGTTTAGCACGACGCATCGTCGAAAATGAA
>CAJBQQ010000085.1 GCA_903957805.1 uncultured Pseudomonadota bacterium
AAAAATTTCTCGCCAACCAGTATTGATGACCACTGACTTCAAAGAATGGGCAAGAGGCCGCCAAGAATGTATAGAGACCTCACTCCAGTCTCTTCTCCCTGCCGCGACGATTGCCCCTGAGCGTCTACACGGGTCAATGCGCTATGCGGTCTTGGGTGGAGGTAAACGAGTACGCCCACTACTTGCCTTTGCTGCTGGAGAGTTGAGCGGGGCCAGTGAAGAACGTGTAACTATCGTTGCCGCTGCTGTAGAGCTGATCCACGCATACTCTCTGGTGCATGACGATCTACCTTGTATGGATGATGATATCCTTCGAAGGGGGAAGCCGACATGTCATGTGGAGTACGATGAGGCCACCGCATTGCTGGTGGGCGACAGCTTACAAAGCTTAGCTTTTGAATTGCTGACGGGATCCCATTTGGCAGATACCCCACAAGTTCAGCTGAATATGATTAAAAGACTGGCTCAGGCAGCGGGCTCACGCGGCATGGCAGGCGGTCAGGCGATTGACCTCGCCAACGTTGGGAAGACATTGAGTCTGCCAGAGTTGGAGTTCATGCATATACATAAGACCGGCGCGCTGATCCGCGCTGCAGTAATGCTGGGGGCCCACTGCGGCAATAATCTAAATGATGAGCAATTGGAGAGTCTTGATCACTTTGCTGAGCATATCGGTCTAGCATTTCAGGTCGTTGATGACGTTCTCGACGCGGAGGCCACCACCGCAACCCTGGGCAAGACTGCCGGTAAAGATGCTGAGCATAACAAGCCCACGTATGTCAGCATACTCGGCGTCAGTCGAGCACGTGAGCTTGCAGAAGAACTAAGGCATGAGGCCTATCAATCGCTGGAGGGTTTTAACGGAGCTGCGGTGCGGTTACGTCAAGTAACTGATTTCATCATTCAGCGAGATTTTTGAAGCCATATTTTTCATATTGAGTAATTTTTAATCTTCAGGATTAAGATGTACCCACTGCTTGACACTATTAGCTTTCCTTCTGAGTTACGCATGCTGGAGCGCAATGCGCTGCCGCAACTCGCCAATGAATTACGTAACTTCTTAGTCGAGTCCGTATCAGCGACGGGTGGCCACCTCTCGTCCAATCTTGGCACGGTCGAATTGACCATCGCGCTCCACTACGTATTTAACACCCCATACGATCGCCTAGTATGGGATGTTGGTCACCAGACTTACGCTCACAAAATCCTGACGGGGCGCCGTGAAGGCATGAATAGACTGCGTATGCAAGGTGGCGTCGCGGGCTTTCCTCGGCGCGATGAAAGTGAATATGATGCATTTGGTACGGCCCACTCCAGCACCTCCATCAGCGCCGCGCTTGGAATGGCAGTGGCTGCTCAGCTAGAAGGAACAGATAGGCGCTCTGTCGCCATAATAGGTGACGGCGCAATGAGCGCGGGAATGGCATTCGAAGCCTTAAACAATGCTGGGGCAATGAACACGAATCTGCTGGTGGTACTGAATGACAACGATATGTCAATCTCTCGCCCAGTCGGAGCGCTGAATAACTATCTCGCTAAGCTCATGTCCGGAAGATTCTATGCAACAGCACGACGGGCGGGCGAGAAGGTGCTGGGGGTAGTGCCGCCGGTGTTGGAACTGGCAAAACGGGCTGAAGAGCATGTGAAGGGGATGGTGACACCGAGCACCTTGTTTGAAGAGTTTGGTTTCAACTACATCGGGCCCATTGATGGCCATGATCTTGACGTACTGGTCGCTACGCTCAGTAACATCAGACAACTCGATGGCCCGCAATTCCTCCATGTCGTAACCCGCAAAGGAGCGGGCTACCAAGCCGCAGAAGATGACCCCATTCTCTATCATGGAGTGTCTAAGTTTGATCCGGACGCAGGCATCGTATCCAAGGCCGCAGGCAAGCCGAGCTATACCCAGATTTTCGGTGACTGGTTGTGTGACATGGCTGCACTGGACCAACGCCTAATCGGAATTACTCCAGCGATGCGCGAGGGCTCGGGACTGGTGAGGTTTTCCCAAGAATATCCCGACCGTTATTTCGATGTTGGTATCGCGGAGCAGCATGCGGTTACTTTTGCAGCGGGCTTGGCCTGCGATGGAATGAAGCCGGTCGTGGCGATTTACTCAACTTTTTTACAACGCGCCTATGACCAGTTGATCCATGATGTTGCCATCCAGAATTTACCGGTGGTATTTGCCATAGACCGTGCCGGACTGGTAGGAGCAGATGGACCTACCCATGCGGGTAGCTTTGATTTGAGTTATTTACGTTGCATCCCCAATATGACGGTGATGACCCCTGCAGACGAGGATGAGTGTCGTCAGATGCTCTTCACTGCATTCCAACTGAGTTCGCCAACAGCAGTCCGCTATCCCCGCGGCGCTGGAACCGGTGTTACACCTCAAAAAGAAATGCGCGCATTAACGCTGGGCCGTGGCGAGATTCGCCGGAAGGGAGAGAGAGTTGCACTGCTGGCCTTTGGAAGCATGCTCAAGCCCTGCATGGAAGCAGCGGAAGAGCTTAACGCCACCGTAGTCAATATGCGCTTTGTCAAACCGTTGGATAGCGATCTGGTCGAGTCTCTGGCAGCAGAATATAAGCTGCTTGTAACCGTCGAGGAGAACACGATCATGGGCGGAGCCGGTAGCGCAGTTGCAGAGTCTCTCGAAAGCAAAGGCATCTCTATCCCGTTGCTGCATCTTGGCCTTCCAGATATATTCATCGATCAGGGAGGTCCTTCACAGATGCTTGCAGACTGCGGCTTAGATAAGATGGGCATCATCAAGTCTGTCCGATTAAAGTTACCCGCATAGTCACTTCAAGTATTTTCTCTGGCCGCAATTAATGCGTGCTTCCAATTCCTCTGTAGGAGATGATCATCATCATGCATAAAGAGGCTGACCTACCCATCGCTGATGTGCAGAGCACCCCCGACACAAGACATATAGCAATCGACAGAGTCGGCATTAAGGCCATCCGCCACCCGGTGAAGGTTGCCGACAAGGATGGTGGTGTTCAACACACCGTTGCTGTGTTCAACATGTATGTGGGCCTGCCGCATAACTTCAAGGGCACTCATATGTCGCGTTTCGTGGAGATACTCAACGACCACGAACGTGAGATCTCTGTGGAATCATTCGAAAGTATTCTGTGGGCCATGGTTAAAAGGTTGGAATCGGAATCCGGTCATATCGAGATGACCTTTCCGTACTTCATCAATAAAGCGGCCCCAGTTTCTGGAGTACAGAGCCTGCTGGACTATGAAGTGACTTTCATCGGGGAGATTAAGAGTGGTCGATACGAGTTCACCATGAAGGTCGTTGTCCCAGTAACGAGCCTATGTCCCTGTTCCAAGAAAATTTCAGACTATGGGGCGCATAATCAGCGTTCCCATATATCGATATCCGTACGCACTAACTGCTTTGTCTGGATTGAAGACATGGTCAGAATGGCAGAGGGCTATGCTTCATGTGAACTGTATGGCCTATTGAAACGCCCAGATGAGAAGTATGTGACCGAGAAGGCCTACGACAACCCAAAGTTTGTCGAGGACTTGGTTCGCGATGTCGCTTCATCTCTAAATGGGGACTCTCGCATTGATGCCTACACGGTAGAGTCTGAGAATTTTGAGTCGATCCACAACCACTCAGCCTATGCGTTGATTGAACGGGACAAGACAAAGAGTTAAGGATGTACCAAAAGAAACGCGCCACCCCTAGAAAAAAGAGTGGCGCGGCAGTACAGCTAAGACCAATCGATGTGACTTACTTAGTCTTTGGTATAAAGAATGCGGTTGTTCAGAATGACTTTGCTCTGACCATTCCAGATCACGTCTGTCAGGTTAGAGTAACGGGTGATGATCTGTGCAGCAATACCGCCTGAGAACAGACCCGACCAGCCTAGTATCACGAAGCCCCAATGCAGCGGTGCGCTGAACAGTTCTTCCATGAACCAGAATGCATGGCCCCACTCATTCAAACCTACGTTTGGCAAAATCATCAGCGGTCCTGCAATCCCCATCACCAGCGGGAATGAAGTGCCACGGCTAAACAGAGGTAAACGAGTCGTTGCGTACAGGTAAGATGCTATCCCGCAAACAATGTACATCGGGAATGAACCATAA
>CAJBQQ010000086.1 GCA_903957805.1 uncultured Pseudomonadota bacterium
CCGATCCAGGCCAAGATCGTTAATGACCGCGAGGCTCTGTGCGGCAAAGGCTTCATTCAGCTCGATCCAGTCAATAGCATCCTGTCTCAGTCCAACCTGCTGTAAAACCTTAGGTATCGCTTTGATCGGGCCAACGCCCATAATTTCGGGCGGTACGCCAGCCACAGCAAACCCCAAGAAGCGACCAATCGGAGTGAGATTGAATCGCTTTAAAGCGGCTTCGCTTACTACGATCACAGCACCCGCCCCGTCAGACATCTGAGAGCTATTGCCCGCAGTGACCGAGCCTTTGGCGGCAAATACTGGTTTCAGTTTGCCGAGTGTTTCTAGGCTGGTTCCGGGGCGAGGGCCTTCGTCAGTATTCCTGATAGCGGTCATGATGCGGACCTCATGCGAGGAAAGATCGGGCCTTCTTTCCTCAATGATGTAGGGTGTGATTTCTTGCTCAAACTCGCCAGCCGAAATGGCCTCGAGAGCTCGAGCATGGCTGGTCACGGCAAACTCATCCTGGGATTCGCGGCTTATTTTCCAGCGCTGCGCCACCTTCTCCCCAGTCATACCCATACCATAAGCGATACTGACATTTTCACTGTGAAGAAATATTTCAGGATTCATGGCTACTTTATTGCCCATCATAGGAACCATACTCATACTCTCCGTGCCAGCTCCGATCATTACATCGGATTCACCCAGCCGGATGCGGTCAGCGGCAAGTGCAACGGCCTGGAGCCCGGAAGCGCAGAAACGGTTGACGGTCATGCCAGGCACATTGTTGGGCAACCCTGCCATGAGAAGTGCCACACGCGCGACATTGATACCCTGTTCTGCCTCAGGCATTGCGCAACCAGCTATAACGTCATCAACCGCGGATGGGTCTAGCCCAGGACATTGAGCCAACGCGCTCTTCAGCACATGCACCAGTAAATCATCCGGTCGGACATTCTTGAACATCCCTCGCGGAGCTTTGCCGACAGGGGTGCGTACGGCGGCGACGATGTAAGCATCTTGAGTCTGTTTTTGGGCCATCTAGATTCTCCTCAGTGCTAGTTTCGCAAGGGCTTGCCCGTTTTCAACGTAAATTCCACCCGAGCCTGCGTCTTTTCAGTTGCGAGCAGTTCGATAAATGCAGTTCGTTCCAATTCCAGGAACCAGGCTTCGTCTACTAGGCTGCCGGGAGTTAACTCGCCACCGCACATAACATGCGCGACCTTGCTGCCGATCAGGTAATCGTGTTCGGAGATGAAACCACCCTCTAACATATTGATCAGCATGCTCTTGATGGTAGCAATGCCGGTACTTCCTGCCACCTGAATATTGCGATATTGCAAGGGAGGGCGATAACCCGATTCCGACAGAGCCATGGCCTGAGCCTTGGCGGTATGGAGCAATTCAAATCGGTTCATGACCACCAGATCAGACGAGCGTAGATAGCCAAGATCCTTTGCGTGTTCTGCACTCTTCGCCATTTGGGCTGTGGCCACTGTCTGGAAGTAATTTTTTAGAAACGGGAAGGGGTCACCATCATTCGCCGATCGCGCAGCGCGCAGGGCAAGTTCTTTACAGCCACCACCTGCAGGTAATAAGCCAACGCCTACTTCTACCAGCCCGATATAGCTCTCTAGCGTGGCGACGGCACGATCGCAGTGCATTACAAATTCGCAACCACCACCCAGCGCGAGTCCGTCGACGGCCGCCACAGTGGGGATCATCGAATATCGAAGATCTTGTGAGGTTTGTTGAAACTGGGCAACCATCGATTCGACCTCTGCAAGTTTCCCGGCCATCAGTGCATCGGCAAGATTAAGATTGTGAGCGGCCTTGAGAACTGCAGCTTGTGCTGTTTTCTTAATTTTCCGTGCCAACAGACTCAGCGTGGAAGGTGGACCATCGCTTTTCAATCGGTCGGTAGCCTTCTGTAGGTTGGCCCCTGCGGAGAATGGAGGCTCAGTTTGCCAGATAACTAGAGCGCGGCAATTAGATTCCGCTTCTTGTATCGCATGCTGGAGCCCATCCAACACATCATTTCCAATGGTGTGCATCTTGCTCTTGAAGCTAATGATAGCAATGTCGTCGCCGGTGTGCCACATACGGATTGCATCAGTCTCGAATATGGTCGTACCGTATTGCATCCTCTCCCCCAGGAGTCGATCTGGGAATGGCTGCCGACGGTAGACCGGGAGGCTTGAGCGTGGGCGCAGGGTATTGGAAGATGGCGCATATGAACCCTGTGAATCATGCACGCCAACTCGATCCGGCTCGAGCACCCAGCTGGGCAAGGGTGCATCACTCATACTGTTACCCGAGGCGATATCCGCATTCACCCAGCCTGCGATCTGGCTCCAACCAGCCTCTTGCCATATTTCGAATGGCCCAAGATTCCAACCAAATCCCCACCTCATGGCAAGATCTAGATCGCGAGCATTATCCGCGATAGCAGTCAGATGCAAAGCGCAGTAATGAAATAAATCTCTATAAATCGCCCACAGGAATTGAGCCTGAGGATGTGCGTTGGCGCGGAGTAATGCGAATCTTTCGACAGGGTCTTTAAGCTTTAGAATCGTTTTGATCTCGTCGTTAACAGCATCTGTAGCAAGACGATATGCCCCCGTGTCGAGATCGAATACGTGTATCTCTTTACCCACCTTCTGGTAGACCCCGCATTTGCTCTTCTGCCCCAGCGAACCATTGCTAATTAATACTTGTAGCCAATCCGGAGGTGTAAAGTATCTGTGCCACGGGTCTTCAGAAAGACCGTCGCGCATGGTATTGATCACATGTGCAAGAGTATCCAGCCCAACTACATCCGCAGTACGGAAGGTTGCGCTCTTGGGACGGCTAATAAGGGATCCGGTCAAGGCGTCAATCAGGTCAAAGCTGAGATTAAATTTTCGGGCGTGGTGCATGGTGGCGAGCATGGAGAACATGCCGACCCGGTTCGCGATGAAGTTGGGCGTGTCCTTGGCGCGGATTACGCCCTTGCCAAGATAGGTGACAAGGAATGCTTCGAGATCATCAAGCATTGCAGCATCACTACCTTCGTAGGGAATTAATTCAACCAGGTGCATGTAGCGGGGTGGGTTGAAAAAATGAACCCCGCAAAAACGACGGCGAAGATTTTCGGGGAACGCTTCGGCTAACTGGTTGATAGAGAGGCCAGAGGTATTGCTGGCAAAGATCGTGTGTTCACTGAGGTACGGTGCAACCTTGGTGTACAATTCTGCTTTCCAATCCATGCGCTCAGCAATGGCCTCGATCACGATATCGCAATCCCTGAGCAGATCAAGATGCTCACTGTAATTGGCGGGCTGGATACAGGCCGCTCTGGTCATGGTGGACAGCGGTGAGGGCTCTTGTTTTCGCAGGCGTTCAACCGCCTTAATTACGTTATCGTTAGGGTCTCCTTGTTGACTAGGGAGTTCGAATAGCAGCGTCTCGATATTAGCATTGGCTAAGTGCGCAGCAATCTGCGCCCCCATAACGCCCGCACCTAGCACAGCAGCCTTACGCACGATGAAATTATTGTTCCTCAATTGATTCCCCCTCGTCACATTCGGCATTCAAATCACTCTTTTGGAACTACTCGTGGTTTGCGTTGCTCGTCAACGGCTACATAAGTTAAGACCGCTTCTGTCACCTTGCTGCATACTTCTGCCCCACCCTCACGCGGGCCCCGTTGGGCATAAACTTCTACATCGACCGTGATTGATGTACGCCCTACCCTGATAATTTCCGCATAGAAACTCACTAGATCGCCAACAAAGACCGGTTGCTTGAAAACAAAAGAATTAACCGCAACCGTCGCAACCCGTCCGCGTGCGCGGCGAATGGCGGGCAGACTGCCTGCAATATCCACTTGTGCCATGATCCATCCCCCGAAAACGTCGCCGGCGTAGTTAGTGTCTGTCGGCATTGGA
The DNA here is from genome assembly GCA_903957805.1 of uncultured Pseudomonadota bacterium. Lineage (GTDB taxonomy): Bacteria > Pseudomonadota > Gammaproteobacteria > Burkholderiales > Nitrosomonadaceae > VFJL01. Next base: position 3,915 of record CAJBQQ010000086.1, read on the forward strand.
ACGATGCGAAGGATAGGGTCTCTCCCGGTCGGCAGAGACGTGAGGATTTCAGAATTATCATTCACTTTTGTCAGATCCCAATGTTTGGCAAGTTGTCATTTCAATGGACGGGTTAATGGCCCGCATAGAGTTCATCAATCTCGACCTTGTAGTGTTCTAGCACCTGTCCCCGCCGAAGTTTTAGAGTGGGCGTGAGCATGTCATTCTCAACTGTCCACGGTAAGGCAAGTAGCACAACGCGACGGACCTTCGCATAACCCGGAAAATCACGTATTTGATGCGCGATCTTCTCCAGCACGACCTCCTTGGCCCGTGGGTTATTCAGCATAGGCTCAAGACTAGGATCAAGATTGTACTGTAAAGCAAGGCTTTCCCAATTGCGCGGGTTTAACACCACTAATGCACTCAAATACGACCGCCCCTCACCGATTAGCATGATTTGCTGAAACAGTTGATCACGTAGAATTGCCGCTTCCATATCTACTGGAGGAACTTTCTCTCCATTGGACATGACTATAATTTCCTTCAGGCGGCCGGTAATGGTCACTCGGCCCTGCTCATCAATGTGCGCTATATCTCCAGAGTTAAGCCACCCATCGTTTGTCAGTACTGCTTTTGTGGCTGCAGGGTTATGCCAGTAGCCCATCATCACATTGGGGCCGTGGATTAGTAGGGCATTGTTTTCACCGAGTTTTACGGTAACACCAGGAATGGGTGGTCCGACACTGGACGGAAAATTATTTTCGAAGGTGTTGGTGCATACAACGGGGCTACTTTCGGTCATGCCATATCCTTGCAGAATGGGTAAGCCCAGTCCGATGAACATACGCGAGACCTCTGTTGGTAAAGCGGCACCACCGCTCATCGCCATTCTCAAATGCCCCCCCAGTTTATCCATGACCTTACGAGCGACGAGTTTATTCAAGAGCGGCCATAGCAAGTGTGAAGCATGCCAAGGGGTTCGCCCCTGCTGGTGTTCAAAACGACTGTAACCAACATCTACCGCCAGGTCGAATAAGTACCGTCCTAGCGATGAGCCTTCCTCAAGTTTAGTACGGACGCCGGTATAAACCCGCTCATAAATGCGCGGAACCGAAACCAGCAGGGTGGGGCGAATTGTTAGCAAGTCCTCTTGCAGTTGTTGGATTGAGCGGGCATGAGCGACAGTGGCTCCGGCCATCATCGGTAGGTAGTAACCTGCAGTGCGCTCAAAAGTATGAGATAGCGGCAGAAAAGACAGCAGTAGATCGCACTGCTCAACTCGTATAACTTGTAGGCAGCTATGCGCATTGCTGAGAATATTGAAGTGACTGAGCATAACCCCCTTGGGGCGACCTGAAGTGCCTGAAGTGTAAATGATGGTGGCAAGGTCATCCGATGCACAGAGATGCATGACTTCGCCTGATGGGCTTGGTGGAGGCAACCAATCAGGCAGCGCTCGAACTAAGGCACGATCTGCCCGGTTGGTATCCTCAGCAAATGGACTGATTGTCACCACCCGCAACAAGCCCCCGAGCTGACCACGTACTTCAGAGAACATCTGCCACTGTGGCATATCCTCTACTAGCAGCATCTTGGCGCCAGCGTCGTTTAGGACATAGGACGCATTCTCAGGGCGGTCAGCCGTATAAAGAGGCACCACCACTAAACCCAGGCCCAGCGCGGCCTGGTCCAGCATCACCCATTCAGGGCAATTTCTTGCCATCACGGCGATGCGGTCTCCTGCGACTAAGCCCTCACCTATGAGGGCCAGCTGCCAGCGGGCAACCTCTCGGGACATTTGCACCCAAGTGTGATCGCGCCACTTGCCATCCGATGGATCATAGTCCCGGTAAGCCACTCCGTTCGGCGAGCGACGGACGCGCTCATTGAACAAGCCGGCCAGCGTTCCGGCAGCCTCTACTGTGATGATATCCAACGATTTTTGTTGCGGCATGACCGCCTTTACACCAATAATTTATTTCTGCGTACCGAAGTCTGATGGAAAGTCATCTACCATAATGACCTGTCGGCGTAGGGACTTCATTTCTGTTAATGATTCCGCTTCAATGGCAGTGATGATGCCCCGTTCCAGTGCTTCAGTAATCTTCTCATCACCTTGCGCGGAAATAAGGCCAGACTTGACTGCAGCACGGACCTTGGACTCCGTGATCTCGCATTGCGTCGCGCACCGAAGGGCCTTTTCCAAAATACCTATTGGCTCATCGGAGGAGCTTGGTATATAGATTCCTGCAGTTAGGCGGTCACGCGCGTCACCCGGTTCCAGCATCAGCATCGCCACCATGTGACCTAGGTCATCGCCAGGAGAGGAGTACGTTTTGCCCAGCGGAAATATCAGCGCCCGCAGCACCCATGCCGCAAGCCGGTTAGGAAAATTATTCAGCAAGCCATCGAAAGCTTGCTGCAAATGATAAAGCGCGTCCTGTATCGACCAATTAAGCAACGGCAAATCGGAAGTTGGACGGGCATCATCCTCGAAACGTTTCAGCGTCGCTGAGCATAGGTATAGCAGGCTGAGAATATCGCCCAGTCGGGCAGAGAGCTTTTCCTTGCGCTTGAGAGACCCACCCAGAGCGAGCATGGAGATATCTGCGGCCAGCGCAAAGGCGGCTGACAGTCGGCTCAGTTGCTGGTAGTAATGTCGTACCTCGGGAGCGACATTGAGAGGCGCATCTGCCAGAGAGGAGCCAGTTAGTCCATGAAATAGTGATCTCAGGCTATTACCAACACTGAAGGAGAGGTGCCCCATCAGCGTCCGGTCAAACTCCAGAGAAGCTCGGCCGGTATCG
>CAJBQQ010000087.1 GCA_903957805.1 uncultured Pseudomonadota bacterium
CGCCGCCACCTTCGCCAGTACGCCGCGTTGATTTGCCGCTACCATCTTGATACTGACCTCGAACAACTTGCTGATGTTCTTGTCCCACGTTACATCTAGCCAGTTATCCGGGTTACCGTGCATCTTGCCAATCACCGAACAATCGCGTGCATGAATCACTAAACCCTGATCCTTCTTGATGAAACCGACGATGAGATCTCCTGGAATGGGTCGGCAACACTTGGCAAACTGCACGGCCATACCCTCCGTGCCCATTATGGTAATCGCCTCACCCATACCGCTTTCCTTCGGTGCGACATTTCCCGGTGATAGTAGGCGCTTAGACAATACAGCCGGCAAATGCTTGCCCAACACCATATCCGCGAGCAATTCTTTTTTTGACTTAGCGCCACTATCGCGGGCTAATTTCTGCCACTGAGAATCACTAATGCTCGTTGGATCGATCTTGAGTGACGACAGTGCCTGACTCAGCAGACGTTCACCCAATTTAGCTAGTTCATCGTACTGTACTGTTTTAAGAAAGTGACGGATATGTGACCGCGCCTTGCCGGTAACTACATAAGCGAGCCATGCAGGGTTAGGCTTTGCGTGGGGTGCAGTAATAATTTCGACATAGTCCCCACTTCTAAGTTTGGTACGTAACGGCGCATTCTCACCATTGATTTTCACCGCCATGCATCGGTCGCCAATATCGGTATGTACTGCATAGGCAAAATCTACCGCGGTCGACTCTTTTGGCAGTGCCAATATCCTACCCTGGGGTGTAAATACGTAAACCTCCCCAGGAAATAAATCCACCTTCAGATGCTCTAGAAACTCTAGGGAGTCAGTCGAATCGCTTAGTGTCTCTAATAGACCTTGCAACCACTGGTGGGTCTTGGTATGGAGGTCATCAAGATTGATATCATGGCTCTTATAGAGCCAGTGTGAGGCAACCCCAGCCTCAGCAATCCGGTGCATTTCAGCAGTCCGGATCTGAATTTCGATGGGGGTGCCATAGGGTCCAAACAAAGTATTGTGTAATGACTGGTAGCCATTCGCCTTAGGGATCGCGATGTAATCCTTGAACTTTCCGGGGATGGGCTTGTATAGGCTATGCAGCGCACCAAGGGCTACATAGCACGCAGGGACATCATTGACGATGACGCGAAAACCGTAAATATCGAGCACCTCAGAAAATGAGAGGTGCTTCTCTACCATCTTTTTATAAATACTATAAAGCTGTTTCTCGCGTCCACTTATCTTTGCATCTAAACCAGAATCCTTAAGGCGTTGCCGGATATCGTTAAGGATTTTATCTACAACCTCTCGGCGATTACCACGTGCCGCTTTACTGGCCTTGGTCAGAACCTGATAACGTGTCGGAAAAATATAACGAAAGCTAAGCTCTTGAAGTTCCTGGTAGACACCGTTAAGTCCCAATCGGTGAGCAATCGGCGCATATATCTCCATAGTTTCACGTGCGATGCGACGGCGCCTCTCCTGATCCAGCACCTCTAGTGTGCGCATGTTATGCAGTCTGTCTGCTAATTTAATGAGCACAACCCGAACATCCTGCGACATCGCCAGCAGCATCTTGCGGAAATTTTCTGCTTGAGCATCTGCTTGAGTCTGGAACTCTATCTTATCAAGCTTGGAAACACCGTCCACCAGATCGGCTACCGACTTGCCAAATCTTTCGCTGATCTCAGCTTTGGAGATGTGGGTATCCTCCATCACATCATGCAGTAACGCAGCAGTCAGCGTCTGGATGTCTAGGTGAAGTCTACCGAGTATGCCTGTTACTGCGAGCGGGTGAGAGATGTAAGGTTCACCTGACTTTCTGAACTGCCCTGAATGGGCACTTTGACTGAAGAGGTAGGCGTTCTTAAGCTGAGAGATATCTTCCGGTTTAAGGTAACCGGATAATTCATTGAATAGAGATTCTGGCTCGGATAGGGAAACTGGAGTATCCGGCAAGCCTCGTGCCTGCATTAGAATTTCCTTTATTCAGTTTGATACGCTCGGTATATGACCGAGTTATGAGATGGCAACAGTCCACTCCTTAGTTGCGATTCCCCTCATTTGATAGCGTCGTCACGGTCTCGACGCTTACCAAAACTAGCTATACCGAGAGTCGAGGACCTCTATCCCTATCTTACCCTGAGCCAACTCTCGCAAGGCAATAACAGTGGGCTTATCACGGGCTGACTCCACCATGGGAGAGCTGCCAATCGAGAGCTGTCTTGCACGTATAGTCGCGACCAATGTCATTTCAAAACGGTTTGGAATCCTTTTCAAACAGTCGTCAACAGTAATCCGTGCCATAGCATTTCTCCAAAAAATATACTGACAGTAGTGATACAGAGTTATTTATACTAAACCGGAATCGCAGCGTCAATATCGACGCTAGGTAAGATATACGTCCGACCTGCTATCTTTTGATATAGCGATCTATCTGAGTTGAGTTATCAGATGATGATAACGAACAAGCTGCTTCGACATTTTCATGCGTTCAGCACGGACAATGCAGAAGAAGTCACTGATCGCAGTGTCCAACTCTTCGTTGATGATAACATAATCATACTCACTCACATGACTGATCTCTTCGCGCGCAGCGGCCACGCGCCGCGTGATTATCTCTGAACTATCCTGGCCACGGTTTCGTAAACGCGTCTCCAACATCGCAAGTGACGGCGGCAAGATGAAGATCCCCACCGCATTTGGAAAAGCTCGGCGAACCTGTTGCGCACCCTGGCTATCGATTTCTAATAGAATATCCTGACCCGATGCCGTCGCCTCATTGATCCACTTCTGAGAGGTTCCGTAGTAATTTCCATAAACTTCTGCGCTTTCCAGAAATTCACCACGTTCCAACATCTGTTCAAAGACTTCCCGAGTAACAAAATGGTAATCACGCCCATCCATTTCTTCGGCCCTCGGTAATCGTGAGGTATATGAAATGGACAAATTTAACCCGGAACTTGTCCGCAGCAGAGCTCGTACTAGGCTGGTTTTCCCAGTACCAGAGGGTGCGCTGATGATGAACAGACTCCCAGATGTTGCTGTCATATTAAAAGCATTTGTATGTATTACCTATTCCAATCATTCCTCATCCCGGATTAGCTGAACCATGGATTCGTTATATCACTTTATTGACTCTTACGCGGCACCGAGTCTCCACATCCTACGTACTATTAGCGATTGCCTACTCAAGATTTTGCACCTGTTCACGCATCTGCTCAATCAGCACCTTAAGCTCCATTGCAACCTTTGACACTTCCACATCCGCAGATTTAGAGCCGAGCGTATTCGCTTCACGGTTGAGCTCTTGCATCAAGAAGTCGAGACGCTTTCCAACCGGCCCACCCTCCATCAAAATTCGCTCTACTTCATCCATGTGAGTCTGTAAACGTGACAACTCCTCGTCCACATCAATTTTCCCGGCGAATAATGCAAGCTCCTGCCGAATCCGATCATCATCGCAATTCACCATGGCTTCCCGTAACCGCAACGTGAGCTTCTCTTGAAACGCTATCAGCGATATGGGAATGCGCGGCGCCACTTCAATCGTCAATTGGCGCATCGTGCTCAAGCGATCGAGCAGCAAGTCCTTCAGTTTCTCACCTTCACGTGCGCGCGCTGCCACAAAATCACCTATGGCAGCATGCATCAACTCTAAACAGGGCTCGCGTAAATCTTCGGCAGGCAGCGTATCAACACCAAGCATACCGGGCCAGCGTAAAATATCGGCCACCCCTAAGCTGCGCGTATCCGGCAGAGCTGTCTTGACTGTATTATTCAGTTCCAGCAGCCCCTTCATTAACTCGCCATTGAGTTTCTGAAGGCCTTCCACACCTGCGAGCCTAGAAAAACCAAGACGCAACTCTACTTTGCCACGGCTCAGACGGGCTGTCAGAGCCTCTCGCATCACAGATTCCAAAGAACGGAATTCATC
>CAJBQQ010000088.1 GCA_903957805.1 uncultured Pseudomonadota bacterium
ATATTTCATGAGAGAAGAGCCAAATTTAAGTCCTATTGTGCAGGCAACTGCACTGACCAAGCAAGTCAGTACCGGGAGTGATGAGCTGGTCATCCTGCATGATATCAATCTGTCTGTGATTGCGGGTGAGTCACTTGCAGTAATCGGCTCATCCGGATCCGGTAAGTCCACACTACTGGGGCTCTTGGCAGGTCTTGACGCTCCCTCGAGCGGGAGTGTTCACCTTGCCGGTGAGGATATCTTCTCACTGGATGAGGATGGGAGGGCGGCCCTACGAGGTCGTTTGCTGGGATTTGTATTCCAATCATTCCAACTACTACCAGCACTGACAGCACTTGAGAATGTGATGCTCCCACTGGAATTGGCCGGTGTCCGTGACGCCCAACAACCCGCGATGGATCTTTTGAATCGGGTCGGTCTGGGGAAGAGGCTGGGACACTACCCCAAACAACTCTCGGGGGGTGAGCAGCAGAGGGTCGCCATTGCACGGGCCTTTGTCACAGAACCGCAACTGGTGATGGCCGATGAGCCGACCGGTAATCTAGATTCGACCACAGGTGCTCAGATCATTGATCTGATGTTCGCACTGAATCAAGAGAGGGGGGCAACACTCATCCTGGTCACACACGACGAGACCATCTCGAGCCGTTGCGAGAGACGGATACGACTGGATGCGGGGAGATCGGTCGTTTGAGTGGGTCATATGGCCCCTCACAGGTTGATGGAACTCCATGAATCTTTTTAGACTCTCTGTCAGGATGCTTAAACGTGACTGGCGTGCGGGCGAGTTACGGGTTCTGGTCTTTGCACTGATCATCGCTGTCGGTGGGATGACTACGGTCGGATTCTTTTCTGATCGTGTTCAGCTTGCACTGTCTCGTCAAGGTAACCAGTTACTCGGTGCGGATCTGATCATCGTATCCGACCGAACACTGCCCAGTCATTATCAGGATGAGGCCAAGAGGCTGGGTCTATCGGTCTCATCCTCACTCAAGTTCCCGAGCATGGCATCAAGGGGCGATAACAGCCTCCTGACAGAGATTAAGGCAGTGACCCCTGGATACCCCCTTCGAGGGGAGCTACGCATCACAGAGGAGTTTGGAGGGGGGGTGGAAGACCCTCGAGGTCGTGTTGCCGAATCGATTCCAGAGAGGGGAACGGTTTGGGTCGATGATAAGTTAATGGCCCGTCTCTCACTCAAAAGAGGCGACGAGATCGAGATTGGGGACTCACGGATGAAGGTGACCGCGAGGATTACCCAGGAGCCTGATCACTCGATCGGGTTCATTAATCTAGGGCCCCGTATCCTCATCAATGCAGACGATCTTCCTGCAACAGGACTGATTCAGCAGGGGAGCAGGATCGTCTACCGGTTGCTGGTCGCCGGGGAGGCAGGGGTGGTTGAGACATTTCAGGAGTGGTCTCAGTCACGATTGATGATGGGTGAGAGGGTCGAAGGGATCCGTGATGCACGTCCTGAAATCAAGGCAGCATTGGACCGTGCTGAGAAGTTCTTGAGCCTCGCAGCACTTGCGAGTGTGGTCCTTGCGGCTGCTGCGATCGCACTTGCGGTCAGACGTTTCAGCCATCGCCATCTTGATGGATGTGCTGTCATGAGATGCTTAGGAGCGAGTCAATCCACAATCCTCAGACTGTATCTATACCATTTCACACTGCTCGGACTGATCGCAAGTTCAGTCGGATGCTTACTCGGGTTATTCGCTCAGGAGGCGCTGGTCTACTGGCTCTCGGTGCTGGTGGATGAGGAGCTCCCATGGCCGAGTATGGTCCCTGCTGTCCACGGCCTATTGACTGGGATGATTCTTCTTCTGGGTTTTGCACTTCCACCATTACTCAACCTTCGAAGTGTCCCTGCATTACGCGTACTCAGACGGGATATCGGGTTGTCCAGTAGCCACGGAATTGCAGGATACTCAATCGGGTTGGCTGCATTGACGGTTCTTTTCGTGTGGAAGGCGGGGGATGTCCGTCTCGGTCTCTCGGTCATGGGTGGTTTCTTTGTTGCGATCCTCATCTTCGGTCTGATCGGTTTTCTGTTGGTTAGGGCACTGTCCGGACTGAGTGGTCAGGGGGGAGGTGCATGGCGGTACGGACTCGCGAGCATCCGACGACGGGCAACCGGTAGCGTGGTCCAGTCGGTTGCACTCGGGTTGGGATTGATGGCGCTACTTGCGCTGACACTCATCCGGGATGATCTTCTTCAGAACTGGAAGACGAGCCTCCCGCCCGATGCACCGAACCGTTTCCTAGTGAATATTCAGAAGGATCAGTTACAACCTCTGGAAGCATTCTTCAAAGAGAATGCGATCTCACAACCACCGGTATTTCCGATGGTGAGGGGACGTCTGACCGCGATCAATGGAAAGAATATTGTGTCAGGCGATTTTACGGATACACGTGCCAAGAGGCTGATCGAGCGTGAGTTCAATCTATCCTGGGC
>CAJBQQ010000089.1 GCA_903957805.1 uncultured Pseudomonadota bacterium
CATTGCAGAGATGCTGACCCGCATTGCCGATCACGCTGTCGAGCTACAGGCTCAAGGGGCGATGTCACAGATCGCGAAAATACTCGACACCGGCAATGGCGCAAGCTGGTTACGGAAGACCTACTCCCACGATCACAATCTCAGTGATATGGTCCAGCAGCAATCAGACTTATGGATGAACGGCCGATGACCCCTCCATCGATCAGGAAGACACGTCCGCTACGGATTGGATTATCCCCGAGGATTCTTCACCATCCCCCAGCAGAATTAGGATTTCGTAATAAGACCCTTCAGTACCTTGAGCAGACGATTGCCCACTGGATCATGCGCCACCATGCTCTGGCTTTCATGCTACCAACCCTAGAGACAGGCAGCGCCGAGCGAGCCTCTGTCGGGATGAGTGATTATGTATCAGAGATCGATGGACTGGTACTGCAAGGTGGCGCCGATATGAGCCCCTCTTCATATGGCGAGACGCCATCCCGTCCAGAGTGGTCTGGTGACCGGATGAGGGATCTGTATGAGATCGATTTATTTCGAGAGTGCGTACTTCAGGGAAAGCCGGTGCTGGGTCTGTGCAGAGGGTTACAACTGATCAATGTGGCAATGGGCGGGAGTCTGCATCAAGACATCGCAACAGACTACCCACACGCAACTCCTCATGTAGACCCTGATCTCTATGACCAGCACCGTCATCCGATTCGTATCGAAATGGATTCCAATCTAGCAAGGCTCTATGGGGGGAGGATGGATCACTTGGTATCGAGTATTCATCACCAAGCCATCAAGAGATTGGGTGAGGACCTGGTGGTCGAAGCGACCTCTCCAAGTGATGGCATTATCGAGGCCATCCGGATGTGTGGAGAGTGTTATGTAACCGGCTTTCAGTGGCATCCAGAGTTCCATGACGATACCCCTGGTCTACTCAACTCAAGTCCGATACTAGAGGACTTCCTGTCAGCTGCAAGGAGGCAGTCATCCCCCTAAGGTGTTCGTTCGAAATCCCCTTAAATCAAGCCTGCTCGGCAATGAACGACTTGACCGCATCGGTATCGGAATCCATGACCACATACCTCTGTGGCAGACCCTCCAGATTCTCAAATCCGGATGGACGATCGGGCTCTTTTCCGATCGCCTCGATGATGCTCTCAGAAAACTTTACCGGGAGTGCGGTCTCTAAGCAGATCAGAGGCACACCCGACTCGCGCTTCTCAAGACCGACCTTAATCCCATCAGCGGTATGAGTGTCCACCACCATCCCATAGTCCTGATAGACCCTACGGATGGTTGCGATACGGGATGCATGGTTACTGGTCCCAGATACAATCCCGAAATCCTTCACGCTCTCCCATAACGGGGTATCGGAGAGATCGAATGATGCCCCCTTATCCACCGACCGCCATAACTCCTTCACCTTGGATGCATCACGTCCAACCAGATCAAAGATGAAACGCTCAAAGTTTGACGCCTTGGAAATGTCCATCGATGGACTGCTGGTATGCTGCGTCTCGGCCGTGGTGCGGGGGCGATAGCAACCGCTACGAAAGAATTCATCCAGGACATCATTCTCGTTCGTAGCGAGTATCAACTGTCTGATCGGTAGTCCCATCATCCGTGCTACATGACCTGCACAGATATTGCCGAAGTTACCCGATGGAATAGAGAACGATACCTGCTCTGAATTCGAACGAGTTGCTGCGAAGTAACCCTTGAAGTAGTAGACAATCTGCGCAGCAACCCGAGCCCAGTTGATCGAGTTGACAGTTCCGATGGCATACTTCTGCTTGAAGGCATGATCATTACTGACCGCCTTGACGATGTCCTGACAATCATCGAATACCCCACGGATGGCGATATTGAGTATGTTCGGATCCTGCAAGGAGAACATCTGAGCCGTCTGAAAGAGACTCATCTTCCCGTGCGGAGAGAGCATGAATACACGGATTCCTCTCTTCCCTCTCATAGCATACTCAGCACTGGACCCGGTATCGCCAGAGGTTGCACCCAGAATATTGAGGCTCTTCCCGGTCTTATCAAGCGCGTACTCGAATAAGTTACCGAGCAACTGCATCGCGATATCCTTGAATGCCAGTGTCGGTCCGTTGGAGAGCCCTAGGATGTGTAGACCCGGGGACAGAGTCTTAAGGGGGGTGATCTCCTTACTGTGGAAGATCTCGGATGTATAGGTACGGTTGATGATGTCACGCAGATCCTTGGCAGGAATGTCATCTGCAAAACGAGTGAGGATCTCAAACGCGAGTTGTGGATAGCTAAGACCGCGCCACTGATCCAGATCGGAGGGACTGATCCGAGGATACGTCTCTGGCATTGCCAGTCCGCCGTCTGAGGCAAGCCCCCCCAGAAGAATTTGAGAAAATGTTTTTGGCGGCATACCGCCGCGGGTGGAGATATAACGCATAATTTTCACCGAAAAATTTTCAATGCTCTACGAGATGATTATCATAGAGATGATTTTTTAAATGGGTGGTGGATGACTGTATCTCACCCGACGAGGGGGCAGATTCAGTACCCCATCAGCCTCGCATCTCTGACCACCATCTGTTCAGTTATTTACTGTTCAACTCTTCCAATCGAATCCGTGTCACCTTGCCCGTCATGACTGGCAGCTCTTCTATCTTGACTATGGCTGCATTGATATTCTTCTCGATCGTTAGATGAGTGAGCATGATGATATTCACCTGGTCCTCACCCTCGCTAGGCTCTTTCTGAACCATCGCATCGATCGAAATATTGAGATCTGCAAGTATCCTAGTGATATCTGCCAGTACACCCGGTCTGTCCTGCGTCCGTAGCCGTAAGTAATAAGAAGTCTCCACCTCATCCATCTTTAGGATGGGCGTATTCGACAGAAGATCAGGCTGGAAAGCAAGATGAGGTACACGGTGCTTCGGGTCTGCAGTATGCATCCGTGTGACATCCACCAGATCCGCAACGACCGAGCTTGCGGTCGGTTCAGCACCAGCACCTGCACCATAGTAAAGTGTTGCTCCGACTGCATCACCCTTCACCACGATCGCGTTCATTACCCCCTCAACATTGGCGATCAGCCTCCGTGTGGGGATCAGTGTCGGATGAACTCGCAGCTCGATACCCTTGGGTGTACGCTTAGTAATCCCCAGTAGCTTGATCCGGTATCCCAACTCCTCTGCATAACGGATATCCTCACGGGTGAGTTTAGCGATGCCCTCGGTATAGACCTTGTCGAACTGCATCGGAATACCAAAAGCGATCGCGGCCATGATGGTGAGTTTATGAGCAGCATCGATCCCCTCGATATCGAATGTCGGGTCGGCCTCCGCATAGCCCAACTTCTGCGCCTGATCTAGAACCGTATCAAATGCCAATCCCTTGTCCCGCATTTCCGACAGAATAAAGTTACTGGTTCCATTGATGATTCCAGCAATCCACTCGATACGGTTAGCGGTCAGACCCTCCCTCAGTGCTTTGATGATCGGGATCCCACCCGCCACCGCAGCCTCGAACGCGACCATCACACCCTTCTTTTGAGCGGCTGCAAAGATCTCGGTGCCATGTGAAGCGAGTAGCGCTTTATTGGCAGTGACAACATGCTTTCCATTCTCGATCGCTTTCAGGATGAGATCC
>CAJBQQ010000090.1 GCA_903957805.1 uncultured Pseudomonadota bacterium
AGGCATTAGTTTATGTGCGCCACGCAGACCAACAGCATGCAACTTCATAAGTACCAAATCACGAATCACCGCTTCCGGCAAGTCAGTATGCTCTCTCATCTGAAATGCCACATTGTCAAAGACAGAAAGATCGGTGAAGAGCGCGCCAAACTGGAAGAGCATACTCATCTTACGGCGCATCTGAAACAGCTCATCCCTAGTGAGATCATGCACCACCTGGCCAGCGACTTTGACGTAACCAGATGAAGGCGTTACTGCGCCTCCGATCAAACGCAACAAGGTTGTCTTGCCACACCCACTCCCGCCCATAATGGCGATGACCTTGCCTCTATGCATGGTCATATTGATGCCCTTCAGAATGGCGCGGTTACCATAGGAAAAATTTAGGTCATTAATCTCGACCAGGTTTTCTGATTTCATTCTACGAAAGGGGTCTGCACTTGGTTTGACAGGGTATCGATTCTAATCCAAATACGTTCTCTTCACAGCCCCATGATCACGCCTCTTAACGTGGATGTCATCTTTTAAAAGCTCTAATTTTTTAACGTTACAGCTAAGGGTAGAGTATGAATAATTTATATCCCGCCGCATTTAAATCACCGGTATCTAAATGCACCTTAACCTCGATTTCCTGTCCCGGTGCTATCGTTTGCTCTGATCTCGTCTCCCTTCCAAGGTATTCACTTGGCTTGAAAATATGACTTGCAAGCGTTTGTTCCTGAACGTCGGTCAGAGTTAGTTCGAGCAAGGGGTAGGCTTGAGGGAATGGCGCGTAGTTACGTAGTATTGCTGTCAGAGTTGTGGGCCCTGGGCCCTCTGCAGAATCTGACCTTAAATCGGATGATTCAATACTCAGCAGATCCGCTTGCTGTGATGGCGGGATCGTACAGCCCAGAAGCTCACAGTACTGTTCCAGGTAGAGACGTGCACTAGGCACTTGAACAGAAATCTCAGATCTGTATGAGTAGATCAACTGCCCCGTCAATAAGATACATAGAACGAGACTTGCGATGATCCAACCGCTTTGTTTCTTGTGTGGCTCTGAGAGTTCATAGTACTCCCGCTCAATTGTCAGGTTTCCTGTACCAGGAGTCTCCTCGATTATTTCTTGTGGAACCGCTGATTGGTTAGGATATAACAACTCAACCGCTCTTACCTCCTCTGATGATTCATCGGCCCTCGTTTCTTGCACCGTGGTCAGGGTAGCGAATCCGTTAAACACATGAGCACAGCTTCCGCAACGTACATCCCCACCATGTGACTTCAAGTGCTGAGCAGTCACGCGGAATGTGGTCTCGCAGTTTGGGCAGCGCGTTACTAGTGCCATATCCGAGTTCTTATACGTACCCTGGGCTTCATTTCCTTATCCCTGTTAACAGCACCCACCCCTCTCTCTCCCCTGAGATCTGCATCTTAAACCATTGCTGGTAGATTTTTTCAACCTCCTCAGACTGATCCTTAAGTATCCCAGAGAGGGCGATTTTTCCGCCCTTGCGCGTCATACTCATTAGTAATGGCGCTAGTACCTTGAGTGGGTTTGCTAAGATATTGGCGACGACCATATCTGCCCAGTCTGTCGTTGTCGTTTTAAGCTCGGTATGCGCTGTGTAAAACTGCGCATTCTTTTGATCTATTTGGTTTCGGGTCGCATTCTCTTGGCTTGCCATGATCGCCTGAGGATCTATGTCCACTCCTATCGCGTTTCTCGCGCCCAACTTTAGGGCTGCTATTGCGAGGATGCCGGATCCGCAACCATAGTCTAGTACAGCTTCACCGCCTCTCAAATTTTCGTCTAACCAGGCCAAGCATAACTGAGTGGTAGGGTGACTCCCCGTCCCAAAAGCAAGTCCCGGGTCAAGAATCAGATTAATTGCCTTTGGATCAGGTGCTTTATGCCAGCTTGGCACAATCCACAGTCTCGATGAGATTTTAATCGGCGTGAATTGGTCCTGACTCATCCTGACCCAGTCCTTTTCTGGCAACTGATCTACATGGTATACCGGC
>CAJBQQ010000091.1 GCA_903957805.1 uncultured Pseudomonadota bacterium
ACCTTTACCTTGCGACGGTTGACCCTCAGTGTCATGGGAGGGTGTTGATTTCCAGCTTCTAATATCGACTGATAATCGTTTGGATATTGCTCACGTATCCTGTCTATCCACCACTGAGGGTGGGAATGTCGACCGACATCAGTCTTGGTCGCTTGTGTCAGCAGAGTCGCGCGTTGCCGCATGAAGTTGCGCAATACTGCGTTGACCAGCCCAGGGGCTCCTTTATTATGTTTGCTGCCCCCCAGGCCAGAGGATGAAGATACGGCATGGTCCACCACCGCATGAGGAGAGGACTTACTATATTGCAGTTGATACAAGCCGACCAGTAACAGACACCGAAGATCTTGGTGCTGTAGTGGTTTCTTCAAGAGGAGTCCGAGCAATGCATCCAGTTGACCATAGAATCTCAAGGTCCCGTAGCTTATGTCCTGAATCGCTCCGCGCTGTTGACCGGAAAGAGAGGGATGATCTCGCCAAGTCTCCTGTAGCACTGAAGTCAGGCTTGCGCCATCCAGCACCTTGCCCACGACCAAGGTAGACAGATGTTGAGTTTTAATCATCTTGGTATTCGAAGCGATCACCAGGCTGTAATCGACTGCCTGTAAGAAACTCGCCCACATTCATTTTTTTTCCGCCCGATTTTTGTACCACTTTCAGTACCACAGAGTTCTTCCCGCATACCACCGTGATACCTTCTCGTTCGGTTGAGATAACTTCTCCAGGATTGCCGGGACTACTTACCCCCACCTCGGCCTGCCATATTTTAAGGGGGGTTGCATGGATGAGGGAGTGTGCGCCGGGGTGTGGGTTAAATGCGCGGACGGCCCGGTTGATTTGCTCTGCATCTAGCTGCCAGTCGATTTTGGATTCGCTCTTCGCTAGTTTGGATGCGTAACTGGCCAACGTTTCATCCTGAGCGATGGCGGGGAGCCTTCCTTGCTGCAGAAGTGACAGAGCCTCCACGATGCAGCGCCCCCCCATTAAAGCGAGCTTGTCGTGCAGGGTCTGAGAGGTATCATCTGATGCGATGGGGATACTTCTCTGAAGCAGCATGGGGCCGGTATCGAGACCCTGATCCATCTGCATGATGGTAATCCCGGTTTCACAGTCACCCGCCAGGATTGATCTCTGTATCGGTGCTGCGCCACGCCAGCGAGGCAGTAGTGAGGCATGGATATTGAGACATCCTAGGCGGGGAATGTTCAGGATTGATTTAGGGAGTATCAATCCATAAGCGGCAACCACCATCACATCGGCATTGATCGAAGTGAGTTGAGCATCGATCTCAGATTGCTTGAGTGAGTGCGGTTGTAGCAGGGGGAGTTCGTGCTGTAGTGCCAGTCTCTTAACTGCGCTTGATGTGACCTGCATCCCTCGCCCGGCAGGACGATCAGGTTGGGTCAGTACCATCGCGATCTCGTGCCCAGCCTTCAGCAGGGCTTCAAGTGCATGCGCGGCGAATACCGGAGTGCCAGCAAAAATGATCTTCATGTTAAGTTTAGTCCGCCTCGGGGAATCTGTTCAGGGGCTCTCCCAAATAGCTGTCCGGGAGGAGTGCTATAACGGTTCATAAATAGGTGAGGTGTTCATAGCGGATTGGCCGCAAAGCAAATGAGGGCTATTACACTGCCTTTCGCTGTTGTTTCTTTAATCTAGACTGGATGCGAGATTTCTTCAGTGGGGACAGGTATTCAACAAATACCTTGCCGAGTAAATGATCCATCTCGTGCTGTATGCACACTGCCAATAGTCCATCGGCATCGAGCATAAAAGGATGGCCGTCACGGTTCAGTGCCTTGACAGAGACCCGCTCGGCACGTTTTACCTTTTCAAAGATTCCTGGTACCGAGAGGCAACCCTCTTCATGGACAGACTCACCGCTTCTGTCAGTAATTTCAGGGTTGATCAAGACGTGTAACTGGTCATGGGTGTCGGATGTGTCGATCACGATCACACATAGATGTACATCAACCTGAGTCGCTGCTAGACCGATGCCGGGGGCAGCATACATGGTCTCTGCCATGCCTTGCACTAATGCGCGAATGGAGCCATTTACTTCCGGGACCCTCGCCGCTACTGTATGCAGTCGGCCATCTGGGTACTGCAGTATCTTCAAGAGTGCCATGGTAGGACTTGTGTATTGAATAGACTGACTAGAACAGAATCTAGGGCATATTATCAGAGCACTTCTTTAACAGCTTATCTCTTCACGAGTGCTTCGCCACACGCAGA
>CAJBQQ010000092.1 GCA_903957805.1 uncultured Pseudomonadota bacterium
AGGCATTAGCGGCAGCACTCTCTCAGATCGAGAAGCAGTTTGGCAAGGGCTCGATTATGCGACTCGGCGCAAGCGATGTGGCCAAGGATATCGAGGTGGTCTCCACCGGTTCGTTGGGTCTCGATATCGCACTCGGTGTGGGCGGACTACCGAGAGGCAGGGTGATAGAAATCTATGGCCCCGAGTCATCGGGAAAAACCACTCTCACACTGCAAGTAATTGCCGAGATGCAGAAGGTGGGTGGTACAGCGGCATTCATAGATGCTGAACATGCACTGGACCCACAATATGCACAAAAGATTGGGGTTAATGTAGAGGAGTTGCTGATCTCTCAGCCTGATAATGGAGAGCAGGCTCTCGAAATAGCAGACATGCTAGTACGCTCTGGTTCGGTGGATGTCGTCGTAATAGATTCAGTGGCGGCATTGACGCCGAGAGCGGAAATTGAGGGCGAAATGGGCGAGCCGCAAATGGGTTTGCAGGCGAGATTAATGTCTCAAGCGTTACGTAAACTCACGGCCAATATCAAGCGCAGCAACACGATGGTGATTTTCATTAATCAGATACGGATGAAGATCGGGGTCATGTTTGGTAATCCTGAGACTACTACCGGTGGCAATGCGCTTAAATTTTACGCGTCGGTACGTCTTGATATACGCCGCACCGGTGCCATCAAGAAGGGCGACGAGGTGATTGGCAGCGAGACCCGGGTCAAGGTAGTCAAGAACAAGGTGGCGCCGCCATTTAAGCAAGCAGAATTCGATATTCTCTATGGGATCGGAATATCTCGCGAGGGTGAAATTGTTGAGTTGGGGGTGGCGCATAAACTTGTCGATAAGTCGGGTGCATGGTATGCCTACAATGGTGAAAAGATCGGTCAGGGCAAGGATAACGCGCGCGAATATCTGAAAGAGCATCCAGAGATAGCAAAAGAGATCGAGGCCAAAATTCGTGCTGCAGTGGGCGTTGTTGGTCAAGCTGAGGCCGTTGATTCGGAATAAATGTTGTGAAGGGTAGGACCAACCTAAAAGACCGAGCACTGGGTTACCTAGCTCGCCGGGAACACTCCCGACTGGAGTTAGAAAGAAAGCTCTTGCCGCATGCCCAGGGTCCTTCAGAGATTTCTGCTTTGTTAGATACAATGGAGCAGCAGGGTCTCTTGTCAGAAAGTCGGGTGATCGAACAGGTGGTGCGAGTCCGTAGGAAGAGATTTGGTATTCAGCGCATTGTGTATGAGCTGCGCGAAAAAGGGATTGACGAGCGCTTGATCTCGGCCGCGGTGCCTGATCTCAAGAAGACCGAACTGGAAGCCGCACAAGAAGTGTGGCGAAAAAGATTTGCCAGACAGCCGGCGGATGCCCAAGATCATGGAAAGCAGATGCGTTTTCTACGGGGTCGCGGCTTTGCGACTGAGGTGATACATCAGGTGCTGCTGCCGAGCGATGAGTAGATAGGGCATCCTTGAGTAAAGTGAAGCCGATATGAAAAGCAGCGAAATAAGACAGAAGTTTCTCGAGTTCTTCGAGTCTCATGGCCACACGATCGTGGCATCAAGTCCGCTCGTTCCCGGGAATGACCCTACCCTCCTTTTCACCAATGCAGGAATGGTGCAATTTAAGGACGTATTTCTTGGACAGGACAAGCGCCCTTATGTTCGCGCAGTGAGTTCGCAGCGCTGTGTGCGTGCGGGCGGCAAACATAATGACTTGGAAAATGTTGGTTATACAGCCCGGCATCATACATTTTTCGAGATGCTGGGTAACTTTAGCTTCGGAGATTACTTCAAACGAAATGCGATTCAGTTCGCGTGGGAATTCCTCACTGTTACATTGCAGATTCCGCAGGAAAAATTATGGGTGACGGTTTATGCTGAGGACGATGAAGCGGCTGACATCTGGCTTAATGAAGTCGGGATTGAGCCCGGGCGTCTGACCCGCATTGCCACTAACGACAATTTCTGGCAGATGGGGGAGACCGGCCCCTGTGGGCCCTGCTCAGAAATTTTTTATGACCATGGTGCGGAAGTTACAGGGGGCCCACCGGGGACGGCAGAGGCTGAGGGAGATCGGTATATTGAGATCTGGAATTTGGTGTTTATGCAATATAACCGAGACAGCGCGGGCACGCTTCACCCCCTGCCCAAGCCATCAGTAGATACCGGGATGGGACTAGAGCGCATATCTGCGGTGATGCAGAAGGTGCACAGTAATTACGAGATCGACTTATTCCAGAGTCTGGTTAAAGCGGCGGCAAGGGTTACCAATACGACCGACTTAAACAGCAATTCACTTAAGGTCATTGCCGACCACATCAGGGCTTGCTCATTCCTCATCACCGATGGCGTAATTCCGGGGAATGAAGGGCGCGGATATGTGTTGAGGCGCATCATTCGGCGCGCTATCCGTCATGGGTATCAGCTAAATCAGAAGCAGCCATTTTTTTATTTGTTGGTGGAGGATCTGGCAAAGGTGATGGGGGAGG
>CAJBQQ010000093.1 GCA_903957805.1 uncultured Pseudomonadota bacterium
CCGGTCAGATTGCTAGGACTGGATGCTGGACGCTTATCACAAGGCCATCGTTTCGAATCAGCCAGCACAACCATCCATATCCGCGATAGCAACAGTTACGAATCTCAGATGGAGGAGGAGGGTGCAGTGATCCCTAGCTTTGGCAAACGTCGTACTGAGATTGCTCGCCAGTTGATGGGAGCTGCAATAAAAATGGGGGGCTCAGTACGGCCTATTGAGGATGACACTTTGCTAGATGAAGTGACTGCATTGGTCGAACGCCCCAACGTCCTGGTGGGAGAGTTTGACGATGAATTTCTGGAAGTGCCACAGGAATGCTTAATCCTGACTATGAAATCAAATCAGAAGTATTTCCCGCTTCTTGATGCTAGTGGCAAAATTACCAATAAATTTCTGATCGTGTCAAATATTAGTCCGGCAGATGCAAGCTTAGTGATCAGGGGCAATGAACGTGTGCTACGAGCACGTCTGGCAGATGCGAGATTCTTCTTCAATAAAGACAGAAAGAATCCTCTAGATTCACACGTACTCGACTTGGCCAAGGTGGTATACCACAACAAACTGGGAAGTCTGGGCGATCGGGTAAAACGTGTTCAGTCCGCCGCTAGCAGAATCGCCACAGAACTAGGTGGAGAGGAGCTAGCAAGACAGGCTGATCAAGCCGCCCTACTATCCAAGGCTGACCTGTTAACCGATATGGTGGGAGAGTTCCCAGAACTGCAGGGCATCATGGGGCGCTATTACGCACAGCATGATGGATTGAATGACGATATCGCATTCGCCATTGAGGATCACTATAAACCACGTTTTTCGGGTGATGAACTACCCCGCAACACGGCCGGTATCTGCCTGGCTCTGGCGGACAAGCTGACAACCTTAATCGACCTGTTCGGTATCGGTGAGATTCCAACTGGAGATAAGGACCCCTTCGCGTTGCGTCGCCATGCACTCGGTATAATCCGCATGCTAATTGATCGTGATCTCCCTTTTGGACTGAACTGGTTGTTACATGAGGTATGCCCCTCAGATGCCAAAACGATAATGACACTCTCCGATTTTATGTATACCCGGCTTGCTGGTAGCCTCCGTGAACAGGGCTATTCAGTACAAGAGGTGGACGCTCTAGTGAGCTTACATCCCCAACGCTTAGGTGACTTGCCAAAACGCCTTGCTGCCGTGAGGGCATTCACCGCACTACCTGAATCTGTAAGCCTCGCTGCTGCCAATAAGCGGGTGGGGAATATTCTAAAAAAAGTAAACAGCGGAATGAATGACGAAGTTAACATCACTTTATTGCAAGAGCCTGCGGAGCAAGCGCTACACCATGCATTATCAGAGATCTCACCCAAGGCGGATAAAGCTTTTACCGCGGGAGACTATACTACCTCTTTACAAATCCTAGCCTCACTGAAAGATCCGGTTGATACTTTCTTCAATGAGGTGATGGTTAATACAGAAGATATAGTGCTTCGCACTAATCGGTTAGCTTTGCTACAGAAGCTGCAATATACCATGAACCGTGTGGCTGATATTTCCAAGCTAGCCAACTGACATGAGACTGGTTATTCTCGATCGCGATGGCGTGATCAATTACGATAGCAACGCTTTCATAAAGAACCCAGATGAATGGAAACCTATTCCAGGAAGTCTGGATGCGATTTCACGTTTGACCCAGTCTAGTTACCGAGTTGTCGTTGCCACCAATCAGTCCGGTATCGGTCGCGGCCTGCTAGATATGGCGGCATTCAATGCCATCAACGAAAAAATGAACAAGGCAGTAAATCAGGTAGGAGGACGCATTGATGCAGTGTTTTTCTGTCCGCATACTCAGTTAGACCAATGCAATTGTCGTAAACCCAAAAGCGGTCTCTTCAAAGATATTGCAGAGCGTTTCTGTCTAGACTTAAAAGGCACTCCTACAATCGGAGATTCGCTTCGTGACTTGCAAGCAGCTGCCTCAGTGGGTGCGATTCCATTGCTGGTGCTAACCGGAAAAGGCAAAGAAACTCAATCCGCAGGCAATCTTCCTCTAAATACACAGGTTTATTCTGACCTAGCGCAAGCGATTGACAACTTGACAGGAAAAACATGATCCTGGCGGCACTTCGCTCGTTACTCTATACCTTGATCCAGATCGTCACTACACCTCCTTATGCGTTGATCGCGCTGGCCACTTTCCCTCTTAAACCGATCGATCGCTATCGCATTATTTCTGGCTGGGCGCATCTGATGCTATTCCTGCTTCGCACCATCTGCGGCGTTCGCTACCATGTAGTAGGGACTGAAAATATCCCGAAGTTACCGAGTATAGTTTTGTCGAAACATCAGTCTGCGTGGGAGACACTGGCATTCCAACAGATATTTCCGCCTCAAGTGTGGGTACTTAAAAAAGAGCTGCTGCACATCCCCTTCTTTGGCTGGGGGTTGTCTATGACAAGCCCTATTGCTATTGATCGAGGTTCCGGAAAAGCAGCACTCAAACAGATCGTCAAGCAAGGAAAAGATCGGTTAAGTCAAGGCTTCTGGATCGTTATTTTCCCAGAAGGGACTCGTATTGCCCCTGGAGAAAGAGGCAAATATGGCATTGGCGGCGCATGGCTTGCAACCCATTCCAATACGCCAGTCGTGCCGGTCGCTCATAATGCGGGAGAGTTCTGGAGTAAAGATGCTTTTATCAAACTGCCTGGCACGATTACCGTAAGTATCGGCCCGCCGATAGACCCCACTGGTTTGGAGCCAGGAGAACTTAATACCAAAGTGGAATCATGGATTGAAACTGAAATGACTCGCATCGGCGATCCCAAAAGACATGCAACCCTGTCCATCTCGGGGGAGGAGAATGGCTAGAGATAAACTACTATTCCTATCAAGCGGTCAGGTTTCACCTCGAGGAGAGACCTATCGTGTCAGTCTGAATGGAACGGAGGTGGTCTACACACTCAAACGTTGTAGACGACGAACGATCGGCATGAAGATTGACAGCTACGGTCTGACTGTTAGCATCCCACCACGAGAATCGCTACGCTGGGTTGAATCGGCCCTGCGTGATAAAGCTGACTGGGTGATACGAAAACTTGCCGAATGGACCAATAAAAAATTAATCCGACTGGTGTGGGAAGAGGCTGCAATTTTCCCGCTTTTGGGAGAGCCATGGAAACTGACGAAAGTTGCGTCTGGGTCACTGAAAATGACCCCGTTAAAAATTACAACCGAAACTGAAGACAAACAACTGACACTACCTTTTCCATCCGCACTAACCGAGTCGCAGATTGAAGAGCTCGTGATGACGTGGTATGACCAGAAAGCTCTAAGCTGTTTCAGCGAACGCCTCATGCTCTTTGCAAATAAGCTCGGTGTACCGCTACCCAAGTTACGACTATCCCGTGCCAAAACACAGTGGGGAAGTTGCAATGCCCATGGGGTTATCCGTCTCAACTGGCGACTGATCCAAATACCACTCCCTCTAGTTGACTATGTAGTAGCACATGAGCTGTCACACCTCATTGAGATGAATCACTCCCCAGCCTTCTGGCGAACAGTGGAAAGTATTTACCCGGATTATCAGGTAGCACGAAAGGAATTGCAGATGCTGGGATGACGACCTGGACTCATTCATTACACTGCCTTTATGTTAATATTTTATATCCATACCCCGGGCCATAATTCCATGCACAGACTTTGTATTGCCACTCTTCTATTCCTCCTGCTTGGCGCATGTGGACTGAAAGGACCTCTCTATCTTCCGCAAGATGCTCCTACCCAGC
>CAJBQQ010000094.1 GCA_903957805.1 uncultured Pseudomonadota bacterium
CATCAACTATGGGACATGGCGGTCAGGAATGCCCGCAAGGACCTGAACTCGGATATCGGCGCCCTCTATATTGCATCGCTGAACGAGTTGATAGACATTCATGCGTCGCGGGTTGCCGTCGGGCTGCATGTACGGATTCCCGGTGGCATTTGGCTGGCTCTCTACGCCCTCGTCATCCTCGGCATGGTCGTGATCGGATACCAGGCCGCGATTGCGGGTTCTTCCAAGCAGTCGTGGGCAATGCCGCTGCTGGCCTTCTCATTCTCTTTGGTGATCGCACTGATCATTTCGCTTGATCGCCCGCAGAGCGACTTTATTACGGTTTCTCAGCGGCCGCTGGAGGATCTCCGGGCCTCGATGGCCGCGGGCTTCGATGCCCGCTGAGACGCCTGAAACACGGTCTTGGATCAAGCATGCCATTTTCGACGTGGGTGCTTCCGGTCTGACCTGCTAGCAGGTACCGGGTTACCGTTTCGCCTAGGCCACTCCAGCCATGGGAGCTATTCTGACTCAAATCACCACCGTCGCTAGCTTGACAATGCTCGGCTTGCTGACAGCAGCGGCCGGCGGCTGGGGGTTGCTCGCTCTCATTTATTCGGGGCCGCATAGCGATACCGTGCGCTACAGCCTGGCCACGGCATTTGGGGTCATTTCGCTCGTGGCGTTAATTGCACTTGGCTTTCGGGACTGGCGTTGGCGCACCCTTATCGTTTACCTCATGCTATTCGCAGTAGTGGTGGCATGGTGGCGCGGCATCGAACCGTCCAATGAGCGCGACTGGCAGACCGATGTGACGGTACTACCCTACGCCACGATCGAAGGCGGCGTGGTCACAGTGCGCAACATTCGCAACTTCGACTATCGCAGCGAAACCGATTTCACCCCTGCCTACTACGACAAGCGCTTCGACCTGCGCGAATTGGAGGGTGCCGATCTCGTGGCGGTCTACTGGATGGGGCCCGCCATCGCACACATATTCGTGAGTTTCGCCTTTGCCGACGGTAACCATCTCGCCTTTTCCATCGAGACGCGCAAGGAAAAAGGGGAGGACTATTCCACCATTAAGGGTTTCTTCCGGCAGTATGAGCTCTACTACGTGGTGGCCGACGAACGCGACGTGATAAGGCTGCGCACCAACTATCGCAACGACCCGCCCGAGGATGTCTATGTGTACCGGGTGCAAGGCTCGCTCGATAACGCCCGGCGAGTGTTCATGGAGTACATAAAGAAGATCAACTCCCTCAAGGACAGCCCCGAGTTCTACAACACCTTGACCACCAACTGCACTACCAATATCTGGTTCCACACCCAGGTCAACCCGGGGCATGTGCCTTTCAGCTGGAAAGTCCTGGCAAGCGGCTACGTTCCCGAGTATCTCTATGAAAAAGGGCGGCTCGATACCCGCATGCCGTTCCCCGAGCTCAAGCGACGCAGCCACATCAATGCCCGGGCGCAGGCGGTGGATGGTGCAGCGGATTTTTCGCGCCGCATCCGGGAGGGGCCCGAGATGACGGTTCCTGCAACGCCCCAAACCTCGCGTTGAACAGTACTAGAGTTTGGCTCGCAGCATGCGAAGTCGAGATGCGCTACACCAGACCAGCATCAGCTGCACGTGAAACTTGGATCCGCCCTTTATTAATAACAGATGGAGCAATAACACCATGATGATGCGTGCTTGCCATTCAACGATTAAAACCTGCTGGTTGATTTCATCTCTCTCAATCGCCATCTTGTTATCCGGTTGTGCCAGCCTCGCTAAAGGCGTAACGCAAGCCTATATAGAAAAGGCCGAATCAGCAGACACAAGATCATGCCAAGTGGCGGGCATGCCCTTTATAGGCGTTGAACCGCTACTGATCAGAAAACAGGGGAAGATGAAGGTGCTGATGGTGCATGGCGTCGGCGATCATATTCCGGGGTATAGCAGCCAATTTCTGGAAAAATTTGCCAAGGAGTTAAATTTAAATGATCGTTCGAGAGATTATAAGGAAATCCAACTGACGACCCCATTATTCCCCGGTACGAGTCTTGGTAATTTACGCATAACACACCTGTCGAATGAGGATAATGGCGCAGAACTGTTGTTTTACGAGCTCACTTGGTCAGAAATTTCCCGAGAAGAAAAATCGGTGCTAGCCTTTGATAATTCTGGAGAATACGATTACCGGCGAGCCGTAATCAACGGCATCATGAAGAAATTCAACAATGATGTGACTCCCGATCCGATTATTTATTTGGGGAAAAGCAGAGAGCCTATTCTGGCGTCATTCGCGCAATCATTCTGCTGGATGGCAGCTCGCGACTGGAAAGACCTGCCTGAGAGTGGCAGACATACCTGCGAGGGCCTGAACGATACTGCTGCCCCCCGTATAATCAATGACGATTATGCCTTTATCTCACATAGCCTAGGTAGTCGTGTCGTGATAGATGGCATGCAGCGTATTGCTGCAGTGTTGGCAAATCCGGGAATAATTATAAGAAGAATTGAAGAAGCTCAACCTGCAAACCAAGACCAACGTCCGATCTTGTCTACAAAAGCGATTGCCGCACTCCAGAACAAACGCGTGCCTATTTTTATGCTCTCCAATCAACTCCCGATGCTGCAATTGGGCAGAGAGCTTCCAGAGGTAGCTGGACAGAGAGCGAATTATTGCGAACCTGAAGGGCCTGATTATAGGCGGCGCATGGTCAAAGAAACCGCCATTATTGCCTTCAGTGATCCCAATGACATATTGAGTTATGCAATACCTGTCGGGTTTACTGACAAATATCTTGACTCCAGATTATGTTCGAACGTCACCAACATCAATATCAATGTGGCCAAAGTTGTCGAAGCCTTGGAGACCGGCACTGTTGCCAATCCACTGGAAGCCCATGTGGGTTACATGAGTGATGATCGTGTAATTGCCCTGATTGCCAAAGGAATCGATAATCCGAATACAGCACCACTCGTTATAAAAAGGTGTGGATTTACCAAAATAGGCCAGTGAGCAGCATGAGGCCACTTCATCTTCGGCAGGGAATAAATCTTAGTAGGGGCTCAATCTAATCCACGGGGTAGTTTATCGGGGGAGGCTCAGTACTCCGAGAGGCTGGAAAGTGTCCAGTAAATCAGGGGTAATTCAAGCCGCTTTTAGTGGCTTTCCAAAATACCTCTTGGTCAACAATCACAGCAAGACTAGATTCTCATCAGTCTCCTGATTGCCCAGGAGAAAAGGGGGCCGCCTAGTAGCCACCTACCCATAGTGGCCATTTTGGAGTCCATGGGCAGTGCATGACGTACCGGGGGATTCGCTGCTGTAGCCGCGCCGAGTATCGCCTTAGCGATGATCTCCGGGCCAGGTGCTTTGGATTCACCCGACAGGAAGCTATGAACCCCAGCGAGAAGCTTCCGGTAGGCTGACGGATGCGCCACGCCCTCAAGTAATGCAGACTGCCTGGTGCCAAACTCCGTCTTGATGAACCCCGGAGCGATCACTACCACATCGATCCCAAACTCCATTACTTCGCCGCGTAAGGCTTCGGACAGCGCCTCCACCGCATGTTTAGAAGCAGCGTACCAGCC
>CAJBQQ010000095.1 GCA_903957805.1 uncultured Pseudomonadota bacterium
ACCTGGCTCGGTACGGATCAAGGCCCCTCTGCAAGAGGAGGAGCTGATCTATGTTTCCGGTGGCATGTTGGAAATTCAACCTGATGTAGTAACCATCCTCGCAGATACTGCTGTTCGTGGCGCCAATCTGGATGAAGCGAAAGCAATAGAGGCTAAAAAACGTGCTGAGGAGGCCATGAAGGATCGTTCCTCCTCAATCGATTATGCCCGCGCACAAGCTGAACTAGCTGAGTCGATTGCACAGTTAGCAGCCATTCAAAAGTTTAGAAAACGCGGCCATTAAGTTGTTTCCTTTCATCTCAGAAAAAGGCGGCGTTGACCGCCTTTTTCTTTTTCATGAATCTGTATCCCGCTAAACCACCCCCTCCGTGGGTTGCCGTTAGTGCTCTAAAGATCTAAAATTAGCCGATGTCTATCCAAGTACGTGCGGCCCATCTATGCGAACTCCGCAGCCCTCAATACACCGCGCCTAAAAACTCGATGGAAGAGAGTAGACCCCTGTCTCCATCTGCAATAAATTCCTTCGTTCTTAATAACCCTCTACTGTCGTGTCAAGACTGAACGTAGTCATTCTCGCTGCTGGCCTCGGCAAGCGTATGCACTCAACACTGCCCAAGGTGCTGCACCCACTGGCCGGTAAGCCTCTGATCTCACATGTTCTCACCACAGCACGTACTCTGTTGCCCGGAAAGATCTGTGTTGTATATGGTCACGGTGGCGAACTAGTCCCGCAGGTGATAAATGATGATGAGCTTATCTGGGTAAAACAAGATCCTCAGATAGGAACCGGACATGCTCTGTTACAGACACTGCCTCACTTAGACAGTAATGGGGTGACACTGGTGCTCTATGGCGACGTGCCCCTGACTAGCGTTGAAACCTTAAATAAGCTAATCGCAACATCAGCGGAGAGTGTTCTTGCATTACTCACTCTGGAACTAGACGACCCCTCCGGTTACGGCAGAATTGTTCGTAACAGTGAAGGTAATGGGGTTATTTCCATTGTTGAAGAGAAGGATGCTAGCAAATCAGAGCTCCAAATTTGCGAAATAAATACAGGGATCATGGTGGTACCCAATCAGTTCCTCCATAACTGGCTCCCAAAACTTGAAAACAAGAATTCGCAGAAGGAGTATTACCTCACCGATATCGTAAAAATGGCGGTCACGGATGGAGTGAAGGTTGAAGCTACTCATCCTGAACATGCCTGGGAAACGCTAGGCATCAACAGCAAAGTTCAGCTGGCAGCTCTCGAACGTATCTATCAAGATGAAACTGCCGGCAGATTGCTTGATCAGGGCGTGACCCTGTCTGATCCATCCCGTATCGATATTCGTGGTCAACTCGTTTGTGGAAGTGACGTATCGATAGATATCAACTGTATCTTTGAAGGTTCAGTCCAGTTGGGTGATGGTGTCAGAGTGGGCGCTAACTGCATCCTGAAGAATACGAAGGTTCAGGCAGGAACCCAGATCGCTCCATTCAGCCTGGTCGAGGATGCTGAAATTGGCAAAGACTGCCGCATTGGGCCATATGCTCGCATCCGTCCAGGGACCCATCTATCAGACGAAGTTCATATCGGTAATTTTGTTGAAATCAAAAATAGCAGCATATCAACCGGCACAAAAGCAAACCACTTAAGTTACATCGGGGACTCTATCGTCGGCAAAAATGTCAATATTGGAGCAGGGACCATTACCTGTAACTATGATGGCGCTAATAAACACCAAACCATCATCGAGGATGACGTATTTATTGGCTCTGATACACAGCTGATAGCTCCTGTGACTGTGGCCAAGGGCGCCACCATCGGTGCAGGATCGACCATCACAAAAACCGCTCCACCAGAGAGTCTCACCCTATCGCGCGCCAAGCAAATGAGTATCCCTAACTGGAAACGACCCGTAAAAAAATGAACATTTGTCTTGTGGGGGCTCCCCCGTCCTGGAATAACAATACTGAGAAGGTCTACTCATGTGCGGCATAGTAGGCGCGATAGCCCGAGATAATGTTGTCCCGATCCTGCTTGAGGGGTTGCGCCGTCTTGAGTACCGTGGCTACGACTCTGCTGGAATTGCTCTGGCAGATGGTGGATTAAGAAGGTTACGCACGACCGGAAGAGTCTCTGAACTGAGTAAACTTGTCGGGGAGCAGCAGTTTCATGGCATGGTCGGCATTGCCCACACCCGCTGGGCGACTCATGGGGCACCTTCCGAACGTAATGCCCACCCTCACTTTTCCTCAGGCGTAGGAAAGGTAGCGGTCGTACATAACGGCATCATCGAAAATCATGAAGAGTTACGTCAGCGCTTGCAAAGTGCAGGCTTCGAATTCCTCTCTGACACCGATACCGAAGTCATCGCCCATCTCATCACACTTAAACTCCAACAGACATCTGACTTGTTTGACGCGGTACGACTCTCTATTGTGGACCTGCAGGGTGCCTATGCTATTGCTGTAGTAGAAGAATCGCAACCCGAGCGCATTATTGTTGCCCGTAATGGTGCACCGTTGTTGCTGGGACTTGGCGAACACAGCAATTATGCTGCCTCTGACGCCTCTGCACTGCTGCAAGTGACTAAACGCATGATCTATCTAGAAGATGGCGATGTCGCTGAGCTACGGCGTGATGGTTACCGCGTCGTCAATTATCTTAATGATCCTACCGGCAAGGAGGTGGAACGAGCTGTTCATGAAAGCGAACTCACTGATGCCGCTGTCGATCTAGGACCCTATTCACATTTCATGCAGAAAGAGATATTCGAACAGCCCGGCGTGGTAGCAAATACGCTGGAGATTGTTCTGAATTCCCATTCCATCTCTCCACAATTATTTGGTAGCGATGCCGAGCATATT
Source organism: uncultured Pseudomonadota bacterium (assembly GCA_903957805.1). Lineage (GTDB taxonomy): Bacteria > Pseudomonadota > Gammaproteobacteria > Burkholderiales > Nitrosomonadaceae > VFJL01. The sequence continues at coordinate 2,857 of CAJBQQ010000095.1, forward strand.
TTCAAGCAGATTGACGGCGTTCTCATACTCGCCTGTGGTACTAGCTACCATGCCGGACTGGTCGCACGCTATTGGCTGGAATCAATGGCAGGACTGGCCTGCAATGTCGAAATCGCGAGCGAGTATCGTTACCGTGATCCAGTAGCCAATCCAGATACACTCGTGGTTGCGATCTCCCAGTCAGGAGAAACAGCTGATACGCTGGCTGCACTGGCCTATGCTAAATCGCTGGGACATCGACATACTCTTGCCATCTGCAATGTTCCAGAAAGCGCGTTGGTGCGCGCTGCCGATCTTCGTTTCCTTACTCGTGCTGGTCCTGAAATCGGCGTTGCATCGACCAAGGCATTTACTACCCAACTAGCAGCACTCATGCTGCTATCAGTAACACTTGCGAAATTGCGTGGAAAGCTGTCGATTGAACGTGAGCGCGAAGTGATTACAGAGTTGCGCCACCTTCCTGTCGCCTTACAACGTGTCCTGCAAGTGGAAGATCAGGTAATGGTTTGGGCTGAGCGATTTGCGCATAAACATCACGCGCTGTTCCTCGGCAGAGGCATGCACTACCCCATCGCTATGGAGGGTGCACTTAAACTTAAAGAGATTTCCTACATTCATGCTGAAGCTTACGCTGCTGGCGAGTTGAAGCATGGCCCGCTGGCATTGGTAGATGAGGACATGCCAGTAGTCGCAATTGCTCCCAACAATGCTTTACTAGAAAAACTTAAGTCCAACTTGCAGGAAGTTCGTGCGCGCGGCGGCGAACTCTATGTCTTCGTAGATTCTGATTCAACCATCCAACAGAGCGAAGGGGTGCACGTCATCATCCTTCCGGAACATACCGGATTGTTGAGCCCTATTCTCCACACCATTCCGTTGCAATTACTGGCCTACCATGTTGCCCTGAAAAAAAATACCGATGTGGACAAACCCCGTAATCTTGCAAAATCCGTCACGGTAGAGTGACCTCGAAAGGACCTCTTCTCCAGAGGTCCAGCACTGAGACCCCAAAGACTCTCACCATTAGCAGTAAACCCTTAGTTCTCGACATTCGTCCGCTATCTGATTACCAGCAAACACTAATCGA
>CAJBQQ010000096.1 GCA_903957805.1 uncultured Pseudomonadota bacterium
CTTGAGCTTACGGATGCTGGCAAGTGCTAACTCAGAGTTATTCTGCCAGCAGCAACCAGGAGCAATCTCATCAGATAGATTTTCTGTCAGATCGGCAGCATCTCCACAGAGAATCACCGGACGACCCTTGGCCATTTCAATCAGTAATGACATATGCCCCGCGGTATGACCCGGACTGGCAATGGCCTGGATGCCGGGTGCAACAGAATACTCACCGACCTGTATGCGCCACTGATTAGAAGAGGCCAATTCATCAGCAAATACGCCACCATCGAGTCCGGTCTTTGCTGCGGCCAATTCATCGGCCTGTACATGGACCTCACATCCGGGTAGATCACAGATACCACCAGCATGGTCGAAGTGTAAATGCCCGATAAAGACCAGGTCAATATCGGATGTCGATAATCCCAGATGTGACAGGTATCGTGGGATACGCTGACACTCCTTCATATGAGGTGGTTCGATCTGGGGTCGCATCGGATCGAAGTATTGGGCCCGTATCTCTGGGCTGTTCAGTTTACGGTAGTCACATCCCACATCGTAGAGGACGCGTCCATTAGAGGTCTCGATTAGGTAGGCCAGGATCGGCGCATCAATGAACTGGCCATGCCCTCGATTACGTGTCGAGATGGTCTTCTCATACCTCAACATTCCGGTGAGAAGAGGCCAGATCTTTAAGGCACGGGTCATGACGTTTTTAATTTAAATGCTGTTTGTTCATAGACGCCACTATATCTGTCCGGCGTATAAATGGGTGACGAAGGTTATATCAATCCGATCCAGTTTCACGTGGCGCGGACACGGGGTGCCAGAGCGGAGAGGATCGATTCCGGCAGTGGTGACAAGTGACCGCACGCCATCGCAGCAATGGTCTCACCCGCTAGTCCGGCGGTGATCAGGCCACGTGTACCATGCGCTAGACTGCAATACAGACCCGGCTGAACCTCACCCACCAGCGGCATCGCACCAGGGGCAGAACACCGTACCGAGGCCCTTCCCTCAAGATGGTCAATATCAATCTCACCGAGTGCCTCACGCAAGGCGGGTGAATGTGCAGCCATTCTTGCAAGGTTATCAGCATGATCACACGGCCTCACATCGAGTGACTCATCATTAAAGGAGTGTGATGCGCCGATGATATGCAGACCTTGAAGAGCAGGTGCGCAGTATCCATCCCCGCACACCACAGAACGGAGTGATCGGCTCGATTGAGTTTCTGGGATGAGACTGACCTGTCCCCGTACCGCAGTGAGTGGGAATTGTGAGAATCGATCCAGTGCCAATGCCGAATGAGCGCAGCACACCACCACCAAATCAGCCCTGATTTCCCATCTCTCCCCCTCACCATCGCAACCCTCTGCAAGCCATCCATCATCAATCTGAGTCAGCGTCCCTACCTGATGACCGAGTCTCGACTCGATAAGTGGGTCATCCACCAATCGAGCGCACAATACTGGCGGCACGACCCAACCTCCACTTGGAAACCACAGGCCGCCACTCTCCATCTTGATCCCGGTCAGATCACTCGCTTCCGTGTCATCGATGACACGGAATAAATGTTCTGGCCACTCTCCTTTGGCGAGTTGAGTGATGCGCTTACTCTCATTCGGCGAGAAATTAAGCTGCAAGAGTCCACACTCGGAACGAAGATCCCCATCCACGGGAAGGACCTCATCGAGAAGAGTTAATGCATGCCCATACGATGCCAACACGAATCGGTGAAGCAAGTTATCGCTAGCCCCAAAACGAGCATGCAGGATGCCACGAGAATTTCCAGAGGCTGCACTCGCAAGATGTGTCGAACGTTCTAGTAGTGTCACTCCCACACCCCGTTTGGCAAGAGCATAAGCAGCCGCACATCCGGCTATTCCACCACCAATAACGATGGCACTCTGAGGGCGGGTGGGGCGTCTCTGAGCTTCTAACGGATGAGATGGGTGGCATAACTGACCACACACCATCTCTCGCTTACGTCCATATCCCGGAACCTTCTCAACTGAAAATCCCGCGCTCTGAAGACCTCTTCGGACCCAACCCGCACTGGTGTAAGTGGCCATCGTGGCCTCGGTATTTGACGTTCTGGCCAACTGCATCAAGACCGAATCGGTCCACATCTCTGGATTCTTAGACGGTGAGAAGCCATCCAGGAACCAAGCATCTACCGAGCCGCTTGGTAGCTGAGGTAATGTCTCATCAACATCACCGATCGCGAGCGTCAGTCTTACTCGACCGTCGGCGAAGTTCCACCGGTTCCATCCCGGAACCCACCTCCACCAGTGTTGAATCAGTTCATCAGAAAATGGTTTTAGATCAGGCCAAATTGCTAGGGAAGCCCGTAGCTCGTCAACATCAAGCGGAAACTTTTCGGTACTGAAAAAATCTAGACTCGCTCCCTCCGGTGCCACTTTTTCAAATAGTTGCCACGCACACAGAAAGTTCAGGCCGGTACCAAACCCCGTCTCACCGATGGTGAAACCCTGTTTATTTGATAGTGTTGCGAACCGCCGGTCTAAACGGTTTCCTTTTAGAAATACATGCCTCGCCTCTTCGAGGCCAGACTCAGCAGAAAAGTAGACATCGTCAAAACGGGATGAGAATGGCAGACCATTCTGCCAAGAGAGCGACATAGATTATGCGGAACGTGGGGGAAGATCGATAAATTCTAACAGACACATCAGGTAGGGAGTTTGAGGGGAGATAGAGATCAGGATTGAGATCCCCCTATTCATCCACTCACTCCTCATGAAAGCAGACTCTCGGCATTGATTTCAAAAACAACACCGAGAATCGATTTAATAGATCAGCGACTGATCGGCTTGTACTTAATCCGTTTTGGCTTGGCACCCTCTTCACCCAGACGCTTCCTCTTGTCGGATTCATACTCTTGATAGTTGCCATTAAAGAATGCCCACTGCGAATTCCCCTCTGC